>JANLVW010000728.1:0-10562 GCA_031364205.1 Ferruginibacter sp. | reverse complement strand
ATTATACCTTGCCTGAAGTTGAAAAAATGATTAGAGAAGCCGTTAGCCGTCACGACCAGTTGATGTTTCATATCATAGGCGATAAAACCACTGGAAAATTATTGGACTTAATGGACAAAATGAATATTGACTGGAAGCCCCTCCGACCAAGATTTGAACACGCAGATAAAATAGATTACCTGCCCAAATATTTGGAACAGGCAAAAAGGATGGGGATTATTGTTATTGAAAACCCAACGAATTTTAGTGAAAATTTTCCTGCCATACGCAAAACATCTCCTTTTGATATGGCGATGAAAACATTGCTGTTAAAAGGCATACCCTTAGGTATTGGGTCTGATGGGCCATTCAATCCGTTTCTAAATATCATGTTTGCAGTTAGCCACCCACGCCGGCCTTCCGAAGCCATATCAAGAGAAGAAGCAGTGATTGCGTATACTGCCACAAATGCTTTTGCAGAATTTGAAGAACGGAATAAAGGAACGCTAACAGTTGGAAAGGTAGCAGATCTTGCAGTTTTGTCGCAGGATATTTTTGAAATTTCTGTTCCTGCGTTGCCACAAACAAAAAGTGTTTTAACGATGGTGAATGGTAAAATTGTTTATGATGCACAGGTGCTGAAAGTGAAATGACAAAATTATTAAAAACATGCTGACATCAACACTCTGTTTGACAAGATGGCGACGAATATATGCATATCCTCTTGTTCGCTAACCGGCTTCAGGTCCGGCCGACGAATAACGCCGAGCAATATAATTAACAATAAACTTTTATTTATAAGTTTAGCAGCGGTTACGGGATGACGATTTTCAAATGCCGTTACATCGCCAAGCCGTTTCCTTTAGTTGAATTTTGAACACCTTAAATTATTAAGTATGTATGAAATCGTAAAGAAGAGAAATTTAACTATGAAAATTATTATAGGTATAGTAATTCTTTTTGTAATGACATCCATTTTAAAAGTCTTTTTAAAAGAGCTTGACTTAAGTGTCGACAAAGAATTGGTTTTGATATCAAACGAAGTAAATAAACGTGCACCAATCACAGTCGACAGTATGACAAGGTTGGATAATGTACAAGCTTTTGACGGGGAATAGGCTTCAATATAATTATGCCATCACTAACGCCGACAAAGACCAGATTGACATCTCAGTAATAAATTCTAATACGAAACAAAACATGACAAACATCATAAAGACTCATTTGTAGGAGATTGTATTTTGATGTAAATATGCATGGAGATGATTTTGAGAAAATGAGTGGCATTAATTTCAACGTGTGAATTTGATAAAATTATTTGCGACTTTTCATTTAAGCAGGCTATTGTTTAGACTCGATAAATATTACTAAACATTGGTTCTTATTATTTAACTTTATAATGTAAAAAATTTAAGGCGTGAGACACGTTATACATATCATTTAGAATAAATAGTATTGTTATGCAAAGAAGAACTTTTATAAAAAACACTTCTTTTGTTGCTATAGGAATTAGCGTATTTGGAAACATTAGTTGGAAAGAAGGAAAGTTCGTTGGAGATACACCTACTACAACAGATATTCTTGGTCCTTTTTATAGACCTAATTCACCAATAAGAATTGATATTAATCCGAAAGAATTTAAAGGCGAACGATTACACCTTTCAGGAATTATTTTTAAAGAAGATGGGAAAACACCATATAAAAATTGTATGGTAGAGATATGGCAATGCGACAGCCAAAAAAATTATGATAATGTAACTGACAATTACAATTACAGAGGCAGACAATTTACAAAAGCTGATGGCAAATATCATTTTATAACTGTACAACCTGTTGCATATCCGGCTGCTCCCAATTCTAATGTGTACAGACCGGCACATATTCATATGCGGATATCAGGAGAAGAACAACAGGACTTAATTACCCAGATATATATTAAGGGGGATACGAATATTGAAAATGATCCATGCGCTTCTTCTCCCAAAGCAGTAAACAGGATTCTAAATATTACAAATATCAATTCCAATGAAAAAATTATAAATTTTAATGTAGTACTGGCAAAAGAATTTAAGCCGGATGATACTGTTTTTGAAAAGCTATCAGGACTATATGCAATGAATGATAATTCGATAATTGAATTTTACAGGGAAGAAGATTTGTTGTTTATGAAATGGAATGGACAAATCAGGGAAGGCTTATGGTATAAAGGCAATAATGTCTTCTATGGCGGTAATGACAATAACGCCATTTTTGAAATACTTAACAACGGAGCCGTAAAGGTTAAAGTATATTTTAATACCGTCCTGAAAAAAGAGTTTAATCTTGAAGGAATCAAAACTTTTAAATATAAATAGTGTACTTTCTAAATAAACCCCAGTAGCACGAACGCACAACAGGCGGTTTGGCAATATGGTGGTGCGACGAAAATATTCCCGGCTTGTTGTTCGCTAATCGGCTCAGTTCCAGCCGACGAATAACACCGAGCAATACTATAAACAATGAACTTTTATTTATAAATTTAGCAGTGGTTAAGGGCGTAAGGAATTCTAATGCCACACTTGCACAAAGCCCTGTCACTATGTGCCATATTAATTCGGAAAGTTCGTTATATTAAGAGTATTAAAAAGTAAACTTAACAAGACATGCAAATAACTATTTTAGGTGCAAGCGGGCAAGTAGGAAAAGCAACTCTTAGAGAAGCTTTGAGCAAAGGTTATCAGGTAAAAGTTTTGGTCAGGTCACCAGACAAACTTGGAGACTTAAAAGAAAAAGTGACGATTATTAAGGGTGATCTCCTTGATGGTATGTCTGTCGAACAAGCACTTCAGGGAAGTGTTGTTGTTATTAATGCAGCAGGAGGAGTAAAAGAACCAGATCAATATAGAAAATTTCAACTTATTGGTACCATATTAACTGAGAAAATGAAGCTGCTAGGAATAACAAGATTAATAAATATTTCAGGTGCAGTAATGAACCTACCAACGGAAAAGCTTGATTTAAAAAGAAAAATAATGAAGGTATTTGTGAGCCTTATTTTTAGACAAATGAAGCAGGCACAAGAAGCATTTCTCCCCATAATCATAAATGATAATAATATTTCATGGACATTTGTCCGTGCTGCAATGATTTCTAAAAAACCTGGTACTGGAAAGGTATTAGCGAATGATAAACAGATGCCGGGTACAACCATAATGCTAGAAGATTTAGGAAAATTTATAGTAGAACAAATCACCTCGACAGAGTGGATTAAAAAAGCACCTTTAGTTGCTTCAAAATAAAATTCGGCACACAACACGAAATGTGCAAGGTGCTGCTTGACTTCGCAGCAATCATCAACGGTTCTTTTACGGGCTTTGGTTTGGGCAGAAAAACATTGCAAAACATTTGTTCTTATAATTTATCTTTATCAAAAGCCGGGCAGCGGTTACGGGCGGAAGGAATGCTAATGCCACACCTGCACAAAGCCCTGTCGTTAGCAGCCATTTCTGCAGATGACAAACCCTGAAATAGGTTGACTAAAAATTAAACATTTTTAGCAACACTATGGCTTACATTAAACAAGCAGACCGCCGAAAAAACCAGTATCAAAAAGTCAGCTTTGACTTTAAACTTTCTGTCATTGACGAAATACACAATGGACTGATCTCTATCAACCATGCATCAAAAATTTACAACATTTCTCGCAGCTCTATTACTTATTGGATGCAAAAATTGTCGTCCTTTAACCAAAATAAAAAAGGCATGAGCAAAAACGATGAAATTAAAAAACTTAAAGAGCGTATTGATGCCCTGGAATTTATTAAAGAGATGCAGCAGGACATAATTGTAGAATTTGAAAAAGTAACGGGGCAGGAATTATCAAAAAAGTACTTGCCCGATGCATTAGCCAACGAGATAGCCAGAAAGAAAAAAAAGCTTACAAAATAAAATGGCTGTACGAATGCTTCGGGCTTACTAAACAAGCTTATTACAAAAAATTAAAAGTGCAAAAAAAGGCTGAACAAGACGCTCAAAAGATAAAGGAAATGATACTACCTATTCGTAAATTAATGGCTCGCTACGGTACAGAAAAACTGTACCTCGACATTATGCCTGCTCTCAAAAAGGAGAATATAAAAATGGGTAGAGATAAGTTTCTCCAATTTTGCAGGGAAAGACATTTGCTGGTTCCTAAAACCAAGCAATTCCACATCACTACTGACTCCAAGCACTTTTTTTACAAATCGCCTAACCTTATAGAAAGCCTCGTTCCCACACATGCTGAACAGGTTTTTGTAAGCGATATCACCTACATTAAACTGGCACAGGGCTATGCTTACCTGGCTCTCGTAACTGACTTATATTCTAAGAAAATTATGGGCTACAGTATGCACCACAATATGAAAGTCCCAATGGTAAAAGAAGCCTTGGATATGGCCCTACATAACAGACAATACAAACACGAAAATGTTATTCATCATAGTGACCGGGGAATACAATATTGCTGTCCGGATTACGCTAATTATGCACAACAAAAAGGGATGGTTTTAAGCACAACTGAAAAATATGATCCTTATCAAAATGCAGTTGCTGAAAGAATTAATGGGATACTGAAATATGAATTTGGTTTGGTAAAAACTATTCCAGATCTACAAACAGCTAAACAGATGGTGGCTCAGGCTGTAGAAATATACAACAACAAAAGAAGGCATAGATCCTTAGGTATGATTACACCCTCGCAGGCTCACGACCTAAATAATCATATCTATAAATTTTATGGCCAACGCAAACAAACAGCTTAATGCATGAATATTGATAAGGCCGAAAAAATCCGCCAAAGATTTTTTTTAGGGCTTATCAATGTTCCGGTAAATTTGTAAATAAGGTAACAATTTTAATAACAAAAAATGGTCAACCTATTTCAGGGCAAGACATGACAATTCCACAGGTTTAATTTTTTAATATGACAAGAACGAATTTTAATACCCCGAAAGTTGCAAGAATGTCAGAGGTATTTCCTCAAGCTGTAATTACAGACAACTATATTTTTTTATCGGGCATGCCGAGCCTAGACCCAATTACTGGAAAAGTAACCAGTGATGATTTCGAAGATCAAACAAGACAATGCTTCTTAAATATTAAAACGGTTTTGGAAGAAGGAGGAAGTAATATGACCAAAATTGTTAAGACAACAGTTTTCATGGTAACTGGTAATGACTTTGGTATACTAAATAAAGTTTACGGTGAGTTCTTTCCTAAGGATGCACCGGCAAGAAGCACCCCACAGGTGATGCCTTTTCCGGCTGGGATCTTAATTTCGGTGGAGTGCATTGCACTTCTTTAAGTAAACCGGTCCAAGCGTATGGCGCAAGAGTGAGCCGCCTTGTTTGCAGATTCTTACCCTGCCTTTTATGCTGCTGTCGCTGCTGTATTCTTTTGGGCTTAGGCCGGCGTAACTGATGAGTTGCTGGTAGGATGTTGTATGTTTAAAACCTTGTGTACATACTATCAAAATGGCGGTGGCACGCTTGCCGATGCCTACCACACTGCGCACTTGCTTTACTAATTCGGGTTGCCAGGCTTCGAGTTTTTTATATAATTCTGCCTCAAATTTTTTAAGCGCTGCCTGCAGCTCAACCAATATTTTTTTATACACTGTTACAATTACTTTATTGTCTATTTCAAGTTTTGAGAGTGCATGTAATTTGTTTTTAAAAGAGGTAATTTCTGTAGTGACCGTTTCTATTGCATTGTTGAGGGCACGGCATTCAAAGTAAAGTCTGTCGGGCATTTGGTAGCATGCAGGATTATGATCAACACCATACATGCAGATGTGGAAGGCATCTTTTTTATCTGACTTATTGCGCTCCAGTTTCATCTGGATATAGCGTTTTATTTGAAGCGCATTTGCCACACTGTACAGGGCTTTTTTGTTTTCCAGAAAAAAACAAAACGGCAACTGGTACACACCGGTTGCTTCCATTATAAAATGATAATCCTTACCCGTAAGTTTCCATATTTCAATGAAGCCGGCCATAGAATTTGCACACTTGTGCCATTCTAAAACACCTGTGGCAGTTTGATAACATATATCGAGCGTATCGCCGGAGATATCTATACCGCAGTACCATTTAATGGGTTGTTTAATTGATTTCATGAGGCATGTTTTTTGATGACAAAAAGGAGTAAATTAGCATAGCCAAAAAAAATGGAAGAACAAATTCTTAGGTTGCTATCATCCTAATACAAGCTTAAATGCTTTGCGAACTGTACAGCATATAGTAAGAAAAGGGCGGCAGGGATAAGCGTGTTAGAAAAGCTTAAATGCTTATTGGGTTTGACTACCTTATTCTGCCCCCTGTTCTTTCAAATATTTGTTGTAAAATGCTTTGATAAATTTACTGAATTGCAAACATAGGATGGGGTTTTGCAATAGTTGGGCTTGATTGTTATGGAAAAAACAAATAAACTTTTAGCTCTTTTTAGGCTGCTATTTTAGTGTTATCAACATAGGGTTGTTGTTTATTAACTACCGCAACCACCCTAAACACTAATTTGTTTTTAATGGCATTTAATACCAGCATTCCATTTTTACCTTCCGCTTTTTTTCTGTCAGAATACTGCCTGAATTCAGGATAATATTTTACCGCAGTAAGTTTTCACAGTTGCAATATTTTCTTAAGTTCCTTATTGGTCATTTTGTGTACTTTATTTGTCCTTTAAAATACTTCGCAAAAAGTAAAGAAATATCATGCATAAATAATCTCTTTTATCTTTTAAACAAATGCTTATCGACTAGCTCCATTAACTGGTCTTTATAATTTTTGCTGATAGGCAAGGTAATGCAAGACAGCATTACTTCTTCCGGGTTAACAGATTTAATGGCATTTACTGCAATTAAATAAGAGCGGTGGATGCGTATAAAAAGATGGGCGGGCAATTGCTCTTCAATACCTTTAAAAGTTAAATAGGCAATGTATTTTTTTTGTTGTGTGTGGATGATGATGTAGTTGGCCATCCCTTCTATATATACTACGTCTGCAATTAATATTTTTTCTATTTTCTGGTTGCACTTTATAAAAAAATAATCATCACTTGCAGCAAATTTGCTGGCCAATTTTAAATCTATAAACTCCTTTGCTTTTAAGGCTGATTTATAAAAGCGGTTAAAGCTGATGGGCTTTAATAAATAATCCAATATATCCAGTTCGTACCCCTCAATAGCATATTCAGAATATGCCGTGGTAAAAATTACGGGTGGTAGCGATTGGTTATTTTTTAAAAATTCTATGCCTGTCATTTTGGGCATCTGTATATCAAGGTATAATAAATCTATTTTATTTTTTTGAAGAAAGCAGGTTGCTTCTACAGGGCTTTTACATTCGCCTGCCGCATACAAAAAATCTATTTGTTTTATATGCTCCAGTAAACCGCTACGGGCTATTGGTTCATCATCAATTACCAAACAATTAATCATGGTAGTTTTAAATTTAATACTGATTCAAAAATTGTTTCTGTTTTAAAAACCGATAATTGTGCCGCATCAGGATAGAGCAACTCGAGCCTGCGCTTTAAGTTTTGGAATCCCATACCACCGGATGGTTGCAAAAGATTTATTTTTTCTTCCACATCATAAGTGTTGGATACTTTTACCACCAGCAGCCAATCATTTTTTCTTATGTCAATATGTATTTTATTTTCTGCTGTATTTTTAAAATGAGAAATATGTTTAAAGGCATTTTCAATAAGTATTAACAGCATAAACGGTGCAATGGTAAAGCCTTCTAAAAAATCGCCGGTATTCAATTGTATATCTGTTCCTGCCTCCAGCCGCTGGCTCTGCATGGCAACATAGCTTTTTATATAATCAATTTCTTTTTTTATTTCTATTCTATCTGTATTGCAATCGTATAACTGATACCTAAGCATTTCAGAAAATTTTTCTACAGAACCCCTTGCTGGTAAATTAGATTTATCAATCTGAAAATAAATGGTGTTGAGCACATTAAAAAGAAAATGCGGGTTAATCTGCGACCGTAAAAAATTGAGTTCTGCACTTATTTTTTCTTTTTCGGTTTCCAGCAACCGCTGTTCGAGACTATACCTGTCTGCAATAATTTTTACTCCACACCCTATAGAAATAAATATGAGGTTAACAAAATGTAACAATAAAATAATTAATAAAAATGCTAAAAGCGGCGGTATTAGTGGTCTACCGGTTAAAAAATGATAAATACCTGCTCCAATAATATAAATGACTGCTACATTACAAACTATCAACATTATGATCCGGGCTATAAATTCCTTTATCTTTTTTTTGTATAAAAACCGCGGCACAAGTCTGGTTGCCGCATACCAGCTTGCAGGTATTGCCAGTAAATTAATCAAAAAGGTAACACATAATTGCGGAAGTAATGGGGTGTTGTGGTCGAAATAAATTATCTGAGTAAACACCGATACAAACAGCCATAGTATAAAGAAAGAAAAATATTTTAAAAATTTAATTCTGCCGGGGAACTGCATCTGCATCGAATTTTATAAATGCAAAATAAAACTAAATATTAAATTAAAGATATATGTTGGTGTAGAAAAGCACCCGTTTCGTCAAGAAAAAAATACAGCCCATGTAATGTGTATTTTAAACTGGTACTTCGCCTTTATTTTCGGTTTAGAAATACACATTAAATTTTTATCTTAAAAAAGACAGTCTATTACCGTGGTTCTCTGAATATAAATACAGTGAAAACTGAATTAATTTATCAAATACCAAATTAACGCTCGTTTTTTATTTTAAAAAAAAATATCATGAACAAAAAAATCAGAGTCTCTTATCTCATTATCATAAGTGCGATGGTTATAATTGCAATTAGTTGCAAAAAAAATACCCCGGTGCCTTCTTTAGTAAATGTAACGTTCACTTCTTACAGCCCACCGGACTATTTTCCTGAACAAATTATTTTTTCGGGTGGGGATACGGCTGTTTTTTCTAACCCCATTTTAAAGTTGTCAATTTCTGCGCCCCATACACCCTATACTGTAAGTTTACCAATTTGCAAAAGATGGATTAATATTAGCGGAAATGTGTTAACATCTGCCGGTACCTTCCCTTTTAATTTTAGCCAATCGATCAATGTAACTGGTTATAAGGATACCATATTAATAGGAAATATTGACTCTGATTTTCGGTATAAAAAAAATATAACCAGTACTGTTGCTAAAAATTTTATGCCACAATTTATGCAAGTGCAAGAAAATAGTTATCAATACAAGGTGGATGATTTTTCCTAAATGAATTTTCCCAAAGATTATACTTATGGTTTTATTGCTCAGGATGTAGAAAAAATAATGCCCTGGCTGGTAAGCAAAAATTCAGAAGGATATCGCTGGGTTAATTACATGGCTATTATACCAATACTTACAGCAGTAGTGCAGCAACAACAACAGCAGATTGAAATACTTAATAATGACATAAGGCTCCTAAAGAATAACATAAATTTTAAAACAAAAATTAATAAATAAAAACGACTATTTTAAAAATCTTAGAACTTTTAAAAATTAAAAAAATCAGTATGAAAAAAATCATCACTTTACTTTTTACAGCAGCACAGTTTTTAAATACACATGCCCAGTTTACATTTGGCCCCAAGGTAGGGGTAAATTTTGCCAAAGAAAATTACAGCAGCACATATTACTCCACAAGCCACAGGGTAGGATTAGCCGCAGGTATATTTACAAATTATACGTTTGGCAAACATTTCGGAATACAGGCAGAATTAATATATTCCAGTGAAGGAACAAAAGAAAGTTATCCAAATGTGAATGGCGTAGTGACCATTAACCGGATAAATATCCCTTTACTTTTTCAATACAAACATCCTAAAGGAATTTATATTGAAGCTGGCTCCCAGATTGGGCTGCTGCAATCAGCAAAAGGAAAATACACTACCGGCAATTATGATTTTAAAACAAATACACAATCTAATTTATTAAGCTGGTGTGTTGGGGCAGGCTACCAGTTAAACCAGCTTGTACACGGGCTGGGTGCAGGTGTAAGATATACAAAGGGTTTTACCCCGGTAAATAAAGGAAATGTAAATGCCAATTCTATTACGAGCAGTGTTTTTAATATCTCCGTTTTTTATGCTGTGCCTTACGGTAAAAATATTACTCACAACAAACATTAATCAAACGACAATCAGCAGACAGGAAAAAAATTATCCTTCTTGTTTTACTTTTTCCTTAACTGGCACAGTATAAATTTTCGTTTGGCGGTTATATAGAAGGAGGAGGTGTGCAATATGGACTTCTGCTAACTGCAAACGAAGGGCTAAAAGTGATGCTTTTGTAGATCGAGAGAAATATTATAAAGGCAATGATGTGAGTGCAGGCGCTGGCTTTGGTTACTGACCTGTATTCGAAGAAAATTATGGGCTATTGCTTGGCCGACAACATGAAAGTACCCATGGTACAGGAAGCTTTAAAAATGGCAATGAAAAACTGTATACATAATCGAAAATCCATCATCCATCATAGTGATAGAGGAATACAATATTGCTGTGACAAATATGCAAATTTTGGCAGAGATAATAAATTTGTAATGAGAA
>JANLVW010000701.1:0-7068 GCA_031364205.1 Ferruginibacter sp. | reverse complement strand
TGTGATTGAATTAACAGCCCACTCAATGGGACTAATAACATTTTTTATTTCCTTAATTATAAAAACAAACACATGAAAAAGAATTTTCTTATTACAGTAGTCATTGTTTTTTCCGCTTTAACGTTTGAGCTTAAAGCAAGTGCCCAAATTAAAGGTGATCTATATTCAGGCTCCTCTTTTAATGGCAATGTTTATTACTATTTTATGCCAGCGGGGCAGGTAATATTAGGTTGTCCCAGGGGCGGCCTCGAAAATTTTAATGCTAATAAATTTTGTCAAACTAATCAAAATAGTTGTGGCACTTATACAAAAAGTGGGGGCAGCCTTAATATTAAATGGAAAGATGGCAGTACCCGAACCGGTAAAATAGAAGCAAATGGTGATATAGATATTGATGGAAGCCTGATCGGTGAAATGCAAAAGGTGCCTGTAAAGTTATCCGCAGCTTATGATTTCGGTGTAATAATGACTGGAGTGTCAGTTGCAGAAACTACCAAATTTAATTTAGATGGAACATATACCGTTAACAAAGTAGGAGGAGTAGAAAGCAGGGATGGAAAAAATGGAGCAGAATGGACTAAAAATAATAGTGGTAAATATAAGATTATTGGGTTTACCATCACCATGATTGGAAATGACGGTAAAACAACTTCTCATACAATCTATTCTATGGAAAAGGTAAATGCTAATCCGGACTATCTAGGCTGGGATGGTAATTTTCTAACAAAAACAAAATAGAAAGTATTGGAAATTTGTTGGGCATTATCCTGAAAGAAGCAAAAATAATTTATGAAGGATTATGTAACCTTAATGAAATTATTAAAAAGAAAAATTAATACTAAGTGTAATAAGATTTATATAAAAACTTTATAAAAAAAAAGTCTTAGTATCCTTTAAATAAAAAAAATGTAAACATCAATCTTTAAAATAGTCATTTTAATCGGATTGATAGTATCCTTTTTTGTTCCGGTGTTTATCTATGCTCAAGCCACTCCCAAAAATGGTGATACAACTTCACAGCAACCTAAAGTAGATGGCAGTGAATTTCAAATGCCCGATCCCACCTCAACCTAAAGCAACAAGGAAAAAAGGTAAATGAAAGCAATAACATATAACGTTTGGCAAATGTCAGGTTTCATAAAATCTTACTGCAGGAATTCTAAATTTTGTTGATGTTGTAAGTTCTACACTGATTATAGAATAAATTAACATTTTGTTACATGAAATAATAAATACAAAATAGCCTAGGCTACAATTTGGTTATGGCGTTCACCTTGAGGTCCATGGAAAAAACCTACAAATTAAAATGCTCTAAGTGGAAGTATTTTAATTCTGGTAAAATCAGATTATAGAGTTTATTCAAAATAATTACGAAAGAAATCGATGTTATTTCTACTTCTTCAAATTCTGTAGTAATTTTCAAATGACTAAAAAATACTACTTCCCGGGCACTTACTGACAATTCTTACTAACGTTGATAAATTTAACCAAAAGAAGAAATGTCATTTCTTGACTTTAGGACGTTGATTTCAGAAGTTTAAAAATAATTATAAGCAATCATGCTATCAATAGCCGCCATCAATCATATTTCAGTATGCTGGAAATCTGATAAAGTGCAGATAATGCAAGCAGGGTAAAGAATGCGCTTACCAAAACTCGTGGAAGGGTATTTATATTATTGCGTTGCTAAAAACATTTTGAAAGAAAGTATTATCATTTTAGTCGTAATGTAATTACAGATTCACAGCTAGTAAAGCTTTTCCATAGTAGGATTATTTTAACTTAGGAGTATATATTTATTCGTTTGGTACAGCTTGGTTGCCATCCTGCTCTTGCCTTTGTTTCTTAAATTCCAGTTTACCAAATTTCCAGGCAAAGTTTAACCCGATAGAACGAAAAGGTATTTCACGGATACTGTTCACCTTAAAATTAGGTCCCGATAAAGCTGTTCGTTGATTAAGCTTATCCTGTATAAAATTGCTTCCTGTAAGTGCAAGGCTACCTTTTTTATTCCAGAACTGTTTGCGTACGGCGATGCTGTAGGTAGTAAAAGATGGGTATTTCCCTTGTGCTTCATTACGGGGCGAGTTAAAATTACCAAATAATTCAGCCACAAGTGTTGGAGCAAACTGGTAGTTGGCATTTAGGTTAAAGCGGTAGTTAAAACTTGTTGTATTAAAACCCTTGTCTACCCGGTTAATGATATGCCTTCTAAATAAAAATACATTGCTGCGCAAAGAAAATTTAGAAGTAAGCTTCAAATCTCCGAACAGGTTAACTCCCATATTTTTTTCCATCCCTATATTTTGCCTGCTGCTTACTGCTACATTGTTGTAAACAGAATCTCCTACTTTGTAAGAAGAATAGTAAGTAACGTATGGTTGAATATCATTGTCGTTTAACCTGTAAAATAAATTAACACTTCCGGATCCCTTTTGTCCAAATTCTTTGTTGTAACTAAACTCTATCCTTTGACCTATTTCAGGCTTTAAAAAAGGGTTGCCTACAGATAAATTTTTTGGATCGTTTGTGTTTACAAATGGATTAAGCGCCTGGTAATCGGGTCGCTCTATTCTTTTCGAATAACTTAATTTAAGGTTTCCTTTTTCTCCTACTTTTTGTGACAGATATGCCGACGGAACAAAAGTATTATACCCCGGCACTTTTACCTGTTGCTGTGCATTGGAAAAATAGGAATTAATTTCTGTGCGTTCATAACGGCCGCCAATTTTTGCACTTAATTCCTTTGTTACAGGAAAACTTAATTCTGTATAAAAAGCATAAACCTGTTGTTTATAATTCAGGTTGTTTGCCAAAGAACTGTTTAATTGATATTGTTTTGTAGACGGTAAGAAGCTTAATACGTTAGAGGTACTGTTAATATCATTGAAAGAAATTTTAGAACCTGTACCCAATTTCACATTCTTACCTAGAGGCTGTGTATAATCGATCGCTAATTGGGTTTCGGATGACTTACCGGGATTCTGGCTTTTGGTACCGTAAAAAACTTCCTGCTCTGGTATATACATTTGCTGGTTAGAAGAATTATTTTTGCCGTTTCCAATACTTGTGTTTACAGCAAATTCCAGTTCCTGATCTTCCTTGGCAAACGTTCTTTTGTAATTTAAACTTACGTCACTGTTGGCAAATTTAAATCGGTTGTCATTGTTTATTAAGGTAAAAAGCGGCAGGTATCCTCCTAAACCATTTTGTTGGAGCTGCTGTTTGCTGTAACCGCTGCCATGGTTCCCAAAATTGTTAAAAGATACTGCACCGGTAATGCTGTTCTTTTCTTTTATTGTCCAGTCAAACCCTGCACCTGTCTGTAAGCCATGTCTTTCAAATTCTGCAACACCTTCTTGTCTTAAATAATCTGTACCTGCGCCATTAATAGTGACCCTTTCAGAAAGAGAATGCACATTAGATTTTAATCTTTTATTGGCACTAAGGAAAAAGTTAACGCCAAAGTTATTTTTACGGGCATTCAGGTTTAACGATCCATTTTCGTTTCTTGTACCTGCCGTAAGAGAAATATTGCCGTTATACCCTTTAGCTTTGTTTGTTTTTAAAATAATGTTTATAATACCTCCCAAACCTTGTGCATCATATTTGGCACCGGGGTTTGTTATTACTTCTATAGATTTTATCTGACTTGCTGGTATAGACTGCAACACATCTGTAATGCTGCTACCAAATGCTGTAGATGGCTTGCCGTTTATTAAAAAACGTACACCACCACTGCCTGCAAGCTGTACGTTTCCATCCACATCTACAGAAACCTGTGGTATTTTTTTAAGTATATCAGTTGCTACACCAGATTGTGAGCCCACATCTTTCTCTGCATTAAATACCAGTTTATCTATTTTATTATCTATTAGTTTTACTTTAGAAGTTACCACTACTTCCTCCAGATTGCCTTTTGCAGGTAGTAAAAAAATCTTTTTAAAATCGATAGGCATGTTGGAAACAGCCACATTTTTTAAAGTGAATGCTTTTTATCCTATAAATTCAAAAACTACTGTATAGCTACCCTCTTTTACACCACCTAAAACAAAACCGCCGGCTTTATCTGTAACAGTACCCGTAACAGGTTTTTTATTACCTGGGGTAAACAAGGTTACCGTTGCATATTCCAATGGCTTTTTAGATGTTGAATCTGCCACCTGTCCTTTAAGCATAACAATTTTAGATTGAGCAAAAGATATACAACAACTCAGTATCAGGATTCCAGACAGATATAAATATTTCATTACACAATTTTTATAAATCGCAAATTTGGGTGTAAATTTTGTATTTACATTAAAGTTTAAACACCAATTGTCTAATCGGACGTTAAAACGGATGGATGGTAGCTTTAAGAAGATTATAATTATTCTTCAAGTAGCTGTAAAATATACCTTTGGTCCTTCAGAGAAATTAATCAATTCCTGCAATGTATCATTAACTGCAAATAAATGCTGAACCCATTCTTGGTTAATTAAAATTGATAAGCTGTGTAGAGTCTATTATATCAATTTTGTGAAAGAAATAAACAAAAAACTCGCGATAATAAAAGCAGCAATTAGTTTCATTATTTGCCGTTATAAAACAGTTGTTTGTCTGTAGGTATTCTCATATAATACAGCCTGATTTATTTCTCTTTCTGCACAATTTGATTAGTTGTAGCTATTTCTTAAAATGACTTTTATTTTTATCATCCAGTCTTAACACCAAACAGGTAACCTACAAAAGCTGTTACTCCCATAGCTATTGTACCCCAAAAACAAATCCTTAATAATCCTTTTGAAATACTCGAGCCACCTGCCTTTGCAGCAATTGCACCTGATAATGCAAGGAATACAATTGAAAAAGAATATTGACAAACTACCATATGCTTGATCGGTGCAAACAAAGAAACCAAAAACGGTAACATTCCGCCTGTCAAAAAGGATGCACAAGATGCTAAAGCTGCTAGCAAGGGCTTTGGCTGAGTCATTGCATTGATTCCTAGTTCGTCTATGGAGTGAGCTTCTAATGCATTGTTTGCTGAAAGTTGTATTGCTACCTGCATTGCCAGGTCTTTCTTTAAACCCCTTTGTTGGTAATGTTCAGCTAATTCATTCAGTTCTTCATCTGGTGTGGTTTCAATTTCTGTTTTTTCTCGTTCTAAGTCAGCTGATTCAATATCAGATTGTGAACTGACTGAAACATATTCACCTGCTGCCATAGATAAAGCTCCTGCAACCAAGCCTGCCAATGCTGCAAGAATAATCGGACTTCTGGTAACACTTGCTGCAGCTACACCAATTGCTATACTAGTAGTTGAAAGAATGCCATCGTTTGCTCCCAATATTGCAGCTCTTAACCATCCACTTCTGTTTATGTAATGTTTTTCTGTTTCCATTTATAAATTTAATTTTTTCGGTTTTACGTTTATTTAAAAAGAGTCTTTAAGAACATCCTATGTGTCACTTTCAAATATACAGACTAAGTAAATACGTGTAATCTCGTTTAGTTTTTTTGTATCAAGACAGGCAATTTATTACAGGTGATAGGGGCCATCAAACATATTTCAGTACGCTAGAAAATCAGGAAAATGCCGACAATTCAAACAGGCTCATGGATACATTTATTAATAATTTAATTCAATTTGGTTTTAAGACTGGAGTAAATAAAAGCAAAGGTGCCTGCCGTATGCGCCATACACTCTACATGTGCGCATTCAATGAGGTACCAATGGTTCCTGCAAGGAATTGTTTGATCCCCTTGTAGCAAAAGGAAAAAACAAAAAACTGGCAATAATAGGAGTAGCAAACAAGCTTTTAAAACAGGTTTTTGGTGTGGTAAAAAAAGAGTGTTTGTTCGATAGAAATTATTATAAAAAAACAGCCTGATTTATTTGGTTTTCTGCACAATTCGTGGTGTAAGAATACCCTTTTTCAGTTACTTATCTTTATCTAAATGCACTTGAAGAACTATTCCAACAAGAAAAGTGCAAACCAAACAACCAGCTATTCAGGTAAACCTGCAGGCGTTATTTTTATCAAAAACAAGCCTTCTCAAACCAATAAATTTTTCATTGGTGACGCTTTGTTTAAAACAAAACTCAGGTTGTAATTAAAACTGGCATGGCGCAAAATGCTTAGAATAGAGTTGGATTATTTTTCAAATGGTAGCTGTGCATCAGCCACTTTTATTGGCTGCCGTTCTATTTCTTCGGTTCAATACCCATATTATAAAACATAAACGAAAAAATATCCGTCATACTTTCAATATTTTTTGTGAGCGATGAACCAGACGCTCCATGCCCCTGATTGGTCGTAATTCTAATTAGCACGGGGTTAGTACCGGTTTGCTTTTCCTGTAATGTGGCAGCAAATTTGAACGAGTGCATAGGCACCACCCTGTCATCGTGGTCAGCTGTAATAACCAGGGTCGCTGGATAACTTACATTACTTTTTATGTTATGTAAGGGAGAGTAATTGTATAACGTTTGAAATTGCTTAGAACTATCGCTGCTCCCATATTCAGATGTCCAGTACACACCGCTTGTAAATTTTTGAAAACGCAGCATGTCCATTACACCTACTTCAGGAAAAGCAACCTTGCAGATATCCGGACGCTGTGTAATGACAGCACCCACTAACAAACCGCCATTAGAACCACCCATAATAGCCAGTTTATTTCTAGAAGTATACTGGTTTGTTACCAGATAATCGGCAGCAGCCATAAAGTCGTCAAATACATTTTGTTTTTTTTCAAGCATTCCACCTTTATGCCATGCTTCACCAAATTCACCACCCCCTCTTATATTTGATACTACCAAAACTCCGTCATTGTCTAACAACTCATACATATAAGACCAGAAAAAAGCTGTTGAGCTGATATCGAAACCCCCATATGCATATAATAATGCAGGGTGATTCCCGTTTTTAACCAACCCCTTTTTACTAATTATAAACATAGGCACCTTTGTACCGTCTTTACTCGGATAAAAGACTTGTTTAGTTTCGTAATTATTTAGATCTCTGGAAAAAACAGAATGTTTAAATATTTCAGATTTTCCAGAGGCAAGATTGTAAGTATAAA
>JANLVW010000697.1:0-4669 GCA_031364205.1 Ferruginibacter sp. | reverse complement strand
AGTAAAACAATGAGTAATTACAAATTTGAAACACTCCAACTTCATGCAGGCCAGGATGTAGATCTTTTAACAGGATCTAGAGCAGTGCCCATTTACCAAACAACTTCGTATGTATTCAATGATACTGCACACGCTGCAAGTTTATTTGGACTAAAAGAATTTGGAAATATTTACACCCGTTTGATGAACCCAACGACCGATGTATTTGAAAAAAGAATTGCTGCACTGGAAGGTGGCGTCGCTGCATTGGCAACAGGATCTGGACAGGCAGCACAGTTTATAGCACTAAATAATATACTTGGCCTCGGTGATAATTTTGTATCTACTTCATTTTTATATGGCGGTACATTTAACCAGTTTAAAGTACAGTTTAAAAGACTAGGCGTTGAAGCCCGGTTTGCAGATGGTGATTCGCCCGAAGCTTTTGAAAAATTAATTGATGAGAAAACAAAGGCTATTTATCTTGAAACAATTGGTAATCCTGAATTAAATATTCCTGATTTTGAAGCGATAGCGGCAGTTGCAAAAAAACACAATATTCCTGTAATTGTAGATAATACATTTGGTGCAGGCGGATATTTATTTAAGCCTTTGCAGCATGGCGCAGATATCGTGGTTGAATCTACCACAAAGTGGATTGGTGGCCATGGTACAAGTATTGGTGGTGTTATTGTAGATGGTGGAACTTATGATTGGGGCAATGGAAAGTTTCCACAATTTAGTGAGCCAAGCGAAGGCTACCACGGTTTAAAATTTGCAGAAGTTTTTGGTGTAAATAATCCCCTAGGATTGCCAAATATTGCATTTATCATTCGTGCAAGGGTTGAAGGGTTAAGAGATTTTGGCTCAAGTCAAAGTCCGTTTAATTCATTCCTTTTATTACAGGGTATAGAAACACTTTCATTAAGAATGGAAAGGGTTAACAGCAACGGACAAAAACTTGCTGAATACTTAGCACAGCATCCATTAGTTGATAAAGTAAATTATGCAGGATTGCCTTCCAGTAAGTATTATACGCTTGCGCAAAAATATATGAAGAATGGTGTTGGTGGTATGTTGAGCATCGAAATAAAAGGCGGTAAAGATGCGGCGGCTAAATTTATTAATGCACTGCAATTAGTAAGTCATGTTGCCAATGTTGGCGATTCAAAAACCCTTGCAATTCATCCTGCATCTACTACACATGAGCAGCTGAGTGAAGAAGAGCAAAAACGTGGTGGAGTTACGCCGGGTATGGTTCGTTTATCAACAGGAATTGAACATATCGATGATATTATTGCAGATATAACGCAGGCGCTTGAAGCAAGTAATAAATAAAAATTGTTTAAAATAAATTAAGAAAAAATATGTCAGTCGTAAAATTTGCTATAAAAGGCGAAAGCAAAACAGCTACAAAATTTGAGGCAAAAGCCCGAAGTTTTTCCTTTGTAATAGATGAACCCGGTGCTTTGGGAGGAACAAATGAAGCACCAAACCCTGTTGAATATTTATTGGGGAGCCTAGCAGGATGCTTGAATATTGTGTTGCACTTAGAGGCCAAAGAACACAATGTCATCATCAATAAATTAAAAATTGATATTGATGGAGATCTAGATCCAGCAAAGTTTGTAGGCCTTCCGGGTTTTAACCGCTCAGGTTTTCAGCACATAAATATCAATATTATTCTGGAAGCTGATGCTACAGAAGAAATTATTAATACAATTATAAATAAAGCAAAAGCACGATGCCCTATCAGTGATAATATATCTGGCGTTACGCAAATTAATTATACCGTTTCAAATGTATTTAGCTAAGGTTTATGGAAGATATATTTGAACAGCATACTTTTGTTTATAAAGATGTATTCGAGTTGGAATCCGGGATAACAATGCCAGGGTTTCAACTTGCATATACAACAATGGGCATGTTGAATGCAGAGAAAACAAATGTGCTTTGGGTGTTTCATGCGCTTACCGCTAACAGCAATGTAATTGAGTGGTGGCCGCAGTTAGTAGGGAAAAATAAAATTGCTGATCCAGAAAAATATTTTATTATTTGCGTAAATATGCCCGGCAGTTGTTACGGGAGTACGGGACCGATAAGTGTTGATCCAAATTCTGAATCTTACTATCACCAATTTCCTTTTTTTACAACAAGGGATATGGCAAATGCTTATAAATTATTAAAAGATAATTTAGGTATACAAAAAATTGCCATAGGTATGGGCGGAAGTATGGGTGGACAACAGTTGTTAGAGTGGGCGATTATTGAACCTGAGCTTTTTAATGTGATCATTCCTATTGCAACAAATGCAAAACATTCTCCATGGGGCATTGGATTTAATGCATCTCAACGCATGGCTATTAAACAAGATAATACATGGAAAAATGAGGACGCTTCTGCAGGTTTACAAGGAATGAAAGTTGCCCGAAGCATTGCATTATTATCTTACCGGCATTATAAAACTTATTACAATAGCCAGGCAGATGATGCTGATAAACTAAGCGATTACAAAAGCGAAAGCTACCAGCTATACCAGGGAGAAAAACTTGCCACCCGATTTAATGCATTTAGTTATTATTTTTTGAGTAAGTCGATGGATGCGCACAACGTAGGCAGGAAAAGGGGTTCGGTGATTGAAGCCCTCAAAAATATTACTGCCAAAACACTTGTGATTGGAATTACTACAGATATTTTATTCCCTGTGGAAGAACAGATTTTTCTTTATGAAAATATTACGAATGCCAAATTGGAATTGATTGAATCTCCTTATGGACATGATGGTTTTTTAACCGAGGGTGAAAAAATAAATGATTTGATTTTAAACTTTATTAACAGCAAATGATGCAACAATTAAATATTGGGATTTTTGGTTTTGGATGTGTAGGACAGGGATTATATTTTGCTATAAAAAACAGTACAGGATTTACTACAACGATTAAAAAAATTGTTGTAAAAAACAAGGACAAGCAAAGATCTATTGATGCAAATTATTTTTCGTTTGATAAAAAAGATATTTTAGAAGATGATGAAATAAACGTTGTAGTTGAACTGATAGATGATGCCGATGAAGCATTTAATATTGTAAGTGCGGCAATAAGAAAAGGGAAGCATGTTGTAACCGCAAATAAGAGAATGCTTGGTCTGCATATGGAAGAACTGCTTGCCTTAAAAAATGAATACCATGTCTCTTTGTTATATGAAGCAAGTGCCTGTGGCAGTATTCCAATTATCAGAACCCTTGAAGAATATTTTGATAACGAAGAGCTGGAATGTGTTTCAGGAATATTTAACGGTACTACAAACTATATTCTTACAAAAACAATTAATGAAAATATCTCTTACGACGAAGCGCTAAAAAATGCGCAGGCAAAAGGTTTTGCAGAAACAGACCCTACAAGTGATGTTGAAGGTTTTGATGCGATGTATAAAGCCATCATTCTTTCATTACATGCCTTTGGCGTTATTTTAAAGGATGCAGATTTGTTGCGTTTTGGCATTACAACATTACAGCCAAATGATATTTTGTATGCAAAAGAAAACGGCTACAGCATTAAGTTGGTGCCTACCATTAAAAAATTAGCAAATGGAAATTTAGCTGCATTTATACTTCCAAAATTCGTGGCCAAAGAAAATCATTTGTCAAAAGTAGAGAATGAATTTAATGGCGTTTTGGTAGAGGGTCTTATTTC
Organism: Ferruginibacter sp.; assembly: GCA_031364205.1. GTDB lineage: Bacteria > Bacteroidota > Bacteroidia > Chitinophagales > Chitinophagaceae > Ferruginibacter. The sequence continues at coordinate 998 of JANLVW010000697.1, read as the reverse complement.
GGGCGAACAGTTTTTTATGGGGCGTGGAGCAGGCAGTCATCCAACTGGTGCAGCAGTGCTGTCAGATATTTCAGCGCTTTCTTATGGGTATTCTTATGATAATAAAAAAATGCATCAGCATAACAAACCTACGTTTACAAATGATGTTGCGATAAAAGTTTTTATAAGCAGTAGCAAAAAAGAATCACTAGATAAAATCATTTTTAAGCATGTTCAAAAACATGTTGAAGCACCTGAATATTTCTATAAAATCGGCGAAATAAATGTGGACGGTTTTAAAGCAACCTTAGATACAGATTTGAGAAAAGAAATTTTTGTAGCAGCAATATGATTTTAAATCTTGTTGTAACTTTATTAAAATGAATGGTATGGCAACAGTAACTAATTTTAATGACCTCGATCTAAACGGAACGTACACTTATGCCGATTATTTAAAATGGAAATTTGAAGAAAGGCTTGAATTGTTTAGAGGAAAGATTTTTAAAATGAGTCCTGCTCCCAATTGATACCATCAGGAAATTTCGGGAAATTTATATTTTAATTTAGCCAAGATTTTAAAAAAGCAGTTGCAATTTTTATGCGGCACCTTTTGATGTTCGATTACAAAAATTAAAAGCCAACGACGAAAAAGTAACTACAGTTATTCAACCCGATCTTTGCGTGATTTGCGGTGAAAATAAACTGGATGACAAAGGTTGTAATGGTTCGCCAGACCTGATTGTTGAAATTTTAAGTCCCGGTAATACAAAAAAAGAAATGGGTATAAAATTTGATTTATACGAAGAAAATGACGTTAAAGAATATTGGATTGTTGACCCTTCAGAAAAAATCGTATTGATGTATGTTTTAAAGGAAAATAAATATGTAGGTCTAAAGCCTTTTATTGAGGATGATAATATTGCAAGTTCATTGTTTCCCAATTAAATTTTCCACTTGCAGAAATTTTTAATTAAATATTTTCTGCAACTCTCGCTTCCACTTCATATTTATTATTGTAG
>JANLVW010000694.1:0-1636 GCA_031364205.1 Ferruginibacter sp. | reverse complement strand
CCAAAGGAGGAAGCGGAACTTTTAAAAATGGAACAGACAGATTATTGTCAACAAAAAGCAACAAAGAGGCATACTCGGGCATTGCAGTTTTTAAACATAAATTTAAAAAAACAAGGCGGACTTTATCTTTAACTGCAGATTGGAATTTACTTGAAAGTCAAGGTAAAACATTTTTAAAGTCTGATACACTTAATAGTTTTTTAGTTGCCTTGCCTAACTTAAACCAGATGAAGGATTATGAGAGATCAACTTCTGTAGTAAGCGCTAAACTTGTATATACTGAGCCACTCGGTAAAAATTATTCTTTGGAATTAGGGTATAAAATAAGTTTAAACAATGGTACAAATGGGCAAAATACTTTTGCTTACAGCAATGCATCAACCAAGTATGATACCAAAGTTGATACGCTTTCCAATCAATTTTATCAAAATATTTCCCAGAATATACCTTCTGCAAAAATTAATTATGCGTACAAAAAATTTAAGGTTAATCTAGGAAGTGGTGTAAGTTTCATAAATTTTAAGTTAGAAGATTTAACGCTTAATAAGATATACAATAGGAACTACACTAATTTTTTCCCTTCTGTAAATATGACTTATACATACAAGCCAAGCCACAACTTAAGTATTAGCTACAACGGAAGCACAAAACAACCTACCATTAATCAGTTACAACCTTTAAGGAATAACAATGACCAGTTTAATCAGTTCCTCGGTAATCCTAATCTGAAACCTTCCTTTACAAATAATTTTAACATAAGCAACAACGGATATGATTTTATAAAAGATTTATATTTTTACCAGGGACTAAATGTAAACCTTGTACAACATTCAATAACCAACAACCGCATAATCGATAAAACGAATGGTAAAACAACTACACAACCGGTAAACACCGATGGAAACTTATCATTAAATTATTATGGAGGAGGCGGATTAAAAGTAAAAAAGATCGATACCCGCTTTAACCTTAATACAAATATCGGCTACAATAAATTTGCGGATTTTATAAATAATCAAAAAAGTTTTTCTCAAAATACAAATGCCGGAATATCATTAAACATATCAAAATCAAAAGATAAAAAATTTGATATAAGCACAAACTACAGCCCCGGCTATAATGTTCAAAAAACTTCTCAAAATAAAAATAAGATCAGCTATTTTACTCACCAGTTTGGGATCGATGCAACAGTTTATTACAAAAAAGTATGGTCAATTATTACAAATTATGATTTGATCGTAAGGCAAAAAACCGCACAGATCCCAGGTATCACAAACAATTTATGGAACGCAAAATTGCAACGGACATTTAAAAAAGATGAGTTTACATTATATGTTTTGGTAAGAGATATTTTAAGTCAAAATATTGGTGTAGACAGAAATTTCTTCAGCAATACATTCACAGAAACTAGAAATGACAGATTAAAAAGATACTGGATGCTTGGTTTTACATGGAATTTTAAAAATAAAGCGACTAAATAATTTACGTTTAAAAATATTAATATGAAAATATTTACAGGGTTATTAATTATGTTATTTACCGTAAATAAAAATTTTGCACAAATTTTTATTGATAAAGCAACGATAGAATATGAAGTAAAAGCGAACATTAAAAATAACATGGGTAATAATTCGTG
>JANLVW010000689.1:0-2443 GCA_031364205.1 Ferruginibacter sp. | reverse complement strand
AAAATTACTTTCAATATTATTACAAAATTAATTTCCGTTTTTAAAATATCTTCCCAAATTAAAATGCTTTTAAAGAAATCTAAATTGCAAATTCACTATCGGTTTTGCTTTCTTATCAATTTACAAAACCCATAGGATATTTAGCTGCATACGGCGTAATAATTTTATTAATAATTGGGATCTACAGTTTTGGTTTTGCAGCAAAGCAAACCTCACTGCTTATTGTAGTAATGCTTGAAACCTTTTTTGGCTTATTACTGATTTTACCTTTACTGCTTTTTGTAAATAAGATTGGCTTTGCCGAAATATTTATATTACCGACCCAACAAAACTGGTTTTGGTTGTGAGCAGCCGCTTTGATGGGTTTTGTGCTCGGTAATTATTTTTCGCTGATGCATATAAGGGATGCAGGCGAGAAACTAAACAGCCTTTTATCGCCTGCCATAACCTCACTTACGGTTGTATTAAGTTATTTTTTTTAAAATGATAAACTTACCGTACAGCAGTGGGCAGGTATTGTTTTAGCGTTGGTTACAATTGTATGGTTTCTGCTAAAACAAAGTAATAAACAATTGCAAGTATCATACAGCAAATGAATATTGAGCGGAATTGCAACAATTATTTGTATTTCATTTACTATTATTTGTACTATAAAAGGTGTTGGTACATTACCTTTTTTATTGGCTATCTGGCTACGTTTATTTGTTGCGTTTATTATTTTGTTACCAGGATGTATTTTAACTCCTAAAACAAAAAACATTTCACCCAAAAAATATTTATTTTATACAGCTGTTTTAATAAGGGTATTGGCGCAAACCATTGGTGCTGCATACTTGTGGCTCTATGCCTCTTTTCATATTTCTGTATCTGTATTTCAGATTATTTTGGCAACTCTGCCGCTTTTTATGTATGCAATAGATGTGTATATTTTCAAAAAATCAAAACCTTCCTTTTACTTTTTAATTTGTGCTTTGGTAGCTGGCGCTGGAATTACATTGGCAATGCTTTAAAAGCTGTTTGTCATATGGTGACGTAACTTACCTTTTATTTCGAATTCTTATTAAGTAAACCCGAGCCCGAACAATTCAAAAGTTTGAATAAAAATTTATGAGAAAGATAAAATCCCCTGTGCTAAATCCTTTTTCAATCGTAATAACTTTCATATTAATTATTGCTATTAAATGTTTACCAATAACAAATAATAAACGCTTAAAAGAACAGTCATCATTTTCATTAAAACATAATAATAAAAAAGAGCCGTTAGTATCTATAGATAATGCAAAATGCTTTGTTTAAATAAATATATAGCAGCTCTTTAAACTTACTTAACTAGGGGTAACTTGGGCAGTAGTCAGTATTCTTCATTAGCAAGCTGCTCATTTACTCCCAAGTTTTTTTCATTTACCAATGCAGATTGGGTAAACTTTTTTATCATCAATTCTTTCAAAACTTTCGGCTGGTGAATTTTTATTTTATCAAGTCCACCGTCAATAAATCCTACAAGTTCCCGCCCAATACTGCATTGCAGATGCAACATGTAATTATTATTTTTTAGCACAGTCCATTTTTCTGAATGATGTCAGTAAAAGCTTTTCATTGAGTCGCCAAAACTATCTGTAAACTCCAGTTTAATATTATAGATTTTATTGTTTAGAGTATCAGAAATACCAAATAAATTTTTAAACTTTTGAGTATAGGCTTTTAAATATTTTTTTCGGCTAAAGGGTTCATTGGTTAATGTAAAAATAAAATTCTTATCTATTGAAAAGTTAAGCAGTTTTTCCTGTTTATTAACACCGGCTATGGCAATACGCCCCCGGTGAAAAACAAGTTCCATTGGATAAAATATAATGGGAAAATCTGTACCATTTATTTTGTTGTTTGCTGAGTTGATAAGGTCCTGCTCAATCACTATGACTCTGCTGTTATGAAGTGCCCAAATTAAATCTTCAATCTGTCTGTGTTCTGCAGCTCCGTATTTGTTTTCATTGTAATTACTGTGGCGCAAAAAAAGTTCATTAGCCTGCACATTTTTTTCATATTCGTTTTTTGAAAAGTTTTTATAAAACATCCTTTCAATTTTTTCAAAAGAATTCTTTCTTTCTGCAAGCACAGCAAAGGGTGCAAAGTTTTTTAATAAGAAAAACGAATTGATATCATATGGTGTTAGTTTGCCTGCTTCTGCTTTATATTCAAGCTTCCAGGTTTTTCTGTTTTTCTCATCTGTAAATTCAACCACATTTTCACCTTCTGCAATCTGTAGCGTTTTTAGCTGGTTTATATCTCTATATAACTGTCTTGTTCCAACTTCTATTCCTGCATTTGCCGCCCACTTGCTCAATATATCTATAGCTACCGGACCTCTTCTCAAGCGATTGTAAATTCTCATAATTCTTTCTAAATGGGCAGCCATAAATATTGTAAGGTTATTGCACAATTTAAT
>JANLVW010000685.1:0-2903 GCA_031364205.1 Ferruginibacter sp. | reverse complement strand
GTTTCAGAAAACCGCCCGGCAATAAAAGCAGGCATACAAACCGGTGATGTTTTAATGCAACTCGGCGATAATAAATTTAGTGATGTACAAACTTATATGGATGCATTAAATAAATTTAATAAAGGAGAAAGTACAAAAGTAAAACTGATGAGGGGAAAAGAATTGATGGAGTTTATGGTAACGTTTTAAATTAAGAGTTACCGCATAGAATAAGAGAAAATGTGGTTTACGCAGAGCATAATACCTCTGCGAAAGCTCATTAAACCTATTTCTTTGCTGTAAAAAAAAGTACAATGAAACTTAAAATAGATACAGAAACACTTATTGAAGACTTTTTTGAAAGCACCTGCCTACTTGGCATTGTTGCGAGTGTAAAAGATTACCAGTTTAGCTGGCATACTAACCAAGCGTTGGGTTATCATTTTAAAATAAACCACAGTTTAGAAATTCAGCTTAGAAAAAAAGAACGCAACTATTTTTTTTCTATTTATGAATTTGTTGTGCCTGGTTCTACTATGGTGCATTATTTGTATAACAACGAAGACGATGGGGAATATTTGTTACCCGAATTTAAACACCTAGATTATTTATGGCTTGCAAAAGGAGAAGAAATGGAAAAAGATGAAGTGAGTGTATTAATACAGTCATTAAGGTTATTACCTGCAGTGCAATTGGTAACAGAAATGACAAATGAAAAAATTAAAAACAAACAATTTCTAATTCTTTAAAAACAATATTTATGTGGAAAGATAAATCAGGTAAACTGTACCGAAAATATGAATTTAAAACATTCGTAGAAGCGTTTTCATTTATGACAGCCGTTGCCTTGCTGGTGGAGAAAGCGGACCATCACCCTACATGGAAAAACACGTACAACAAAGTAGAAATTTGGTTAAGCACACACGATGCAGGCGATGTGATAACCCCAAAAGATACAAAACTTGCCAAGCAAATTGATGAGCTCAATTTCGGTGTTTAAAATATTTTGCCAAAGCAATTAAAGAAACCAGCATCCATATTCCTTCTAATATTATAAAAGGAAAAAAATGGATGAGTACACTTGAGGCACAAGCAAGCCCCGCACCAATTGTATTCAGTAAAATATAGGGCAAACTATCTTGCGACCACTTTTTTAAGAGGTTCACTAAAAAAGCAAGCAACAAAAGTGCAACACCAACTGAACCCAATATTTCTCCTAAAGAAAACTGCATAAAAGTTTTATTGAACGCTTACAATTTTTTCGTGTTGTGCTGTCATATAACCTATTGGATTTGTAAATGCTTCCAATTCATTTTCATTTAATATTTTTATTAACTCACCAGTAGCATTTTTATTTACTGCAATCAGCAGTCCACCGCTCGTTTGAGGATCTGCTAAAATTGCCCATTGTTCTTCTGTAAGTGGTGCAATTTTATGCCCATAGCTGTCACGGTTTCTGTTTGTGCCACCCGGCACACAACCTCGTGAAATGTATTCTTTAATAGAAGAATTTATGAGTGGAACAGCATCAAAATTTACCACAGCACTCAAGTCACTTCCTTCAGCCATTTCTGTAAGGTGACCAAGCAAGCCAAAGCCTGTAACATCTGTCATAGCTGTAACCGCAGATAGTTTACCGATGGCTTCACCCACTTTATTTAACTGCATCATTTGGTTTGCAGCAAGGTTTTTATGTTCCTCTTTTAGCAGTGATTTTTTTTCTGCAGTGGTTAATATACCCACACCAATTGGTTTGGTAAGAAACAATAGATCGCCTTCCTGCGCTTTGTTGTTTTGTTTAATATTTTCAATATTAATAATACCATTTACCGCAAGGCCAAATATTGGTTCAGGCGAATCTATGCTGTGCCCGCCCGCCAAAGAAATGCCCGCTTCTTTGCAAATACTTCTTGCACCATCTATAACCTGTTGTGCAACTTCGGGTGCTAATTTATTTATGGGCCATCCAAGTATTGCAATAGCAAGAATAGGTTTACCACCCATTGCATACACATCGCTAATGGCATTTGCAGAGGCGATACGACCGAAGTTAAAAGGATCATCTACTATCGGCATAAAAAAATCAGTAGTAGAAATTAGTGCCGTTCCATTACCCATATCCAAAACGGCAGCATCATCTTTACTGTGGTTGCCGACAATTAATTTATCGTTATCGGGCATGGCAATATTGCCTTTCAAAATAACATCCAGTACCTGTGGAGAAATTTTGCAACCACAGCCTGCGCCATGTGAATATTGTGTAAGTTTTATTTCGCTCATATTTATACTTAAATAGTATTCAATTTTATTAATTCGATATTCTGTTCTGTATTTACCAATTTTGCGGGAATATTTTTTATAAGGCTTTCAGCATTTTCTCTGTTGTATAACCCTTTTGTATACCACTTATCGTAATAATGCAGCAGTATGCGAAAGCTTTCTTTAAAATTATTTTCCAGCAAAAAATTGATAGCATTTTTAGTTTCTAAACCACCCAGTCTTTTTTGTATGCGCAAAGCCCCGGTTTATTTTGTTGATATTCCTTTTGAAGAAAGGCTAAATTATCTAATTGCCGAATATGGTATTCACCCAAAAGAAAAATTGGTAAATGCCATTATGCGTATTCAAAAAAGACTGGGTGGTTTAGAAACTAAGAATGCCATTAATTTCTTGTTGGAAAATAATTTTAAAGAAAGCTTTCGCATACTGCTGCATTATTACGACAAGTGGTATGCAAAGGGATTGTACAACAGAGAAGATGCCGAGATTCTGATAAAAAAAATTCCTGCAGAATTGGTAAATACAGAACAGAATATCGAATTAATAAAATTGAATACTATTTAAGTATAAATATGAGCAAAATAAAACTTACACAATATTCACATGGCGCAGGATGTGGTTGCAAAATTTCTCCACAGGTATTG
>JANLVW010000673.1:0-3201 GCA_031364205.1 Ferruginibacter sp. | reverse complement strand
ACTGCTCATTGGTAATATCAGTAGAGTTGTTCGCTTTTGAAATATTTATTAAAATCGCTTTAGTCATTGTAGCATCTGCATCAGTGGGTTTGTATGTCTCCATATCCACACTGGTGTATGAACTTTTACCAAGTTCTTTTCTGATAACCAAGTCTCCTTTTACAACCTTAGCGTACATAAATTCTATTTGCTTTGACTGTTGCGGATCTACATCTCCAACTGTTTTTTGTTTGGCTCTTTCGAAGTCTGCAAATTCTTTTTTATCCGTTGCAGATATTGCATCGGCAGCTGTTTTACCTTCCCATTTGTTTTTCAATTTATGGTAAACCCTTGCGCCTTCGTAGCTGTCTTCCTTTACATTTCTGCCATCTTTGCCACCCAGAAAGTTCCAGCCGTGTACATCGTCTATGTATCCATTTTTATCATCATCAATTCCATTACCTGGAATTTCTTTAGGATTCGTCCAAAGTATAGGTTTTAGATCTTCGTGTGTTGTATCTATTCCACTATCTATAACTGCAACGATTACTCTTTTGCTTTTAAGTTTTTTCGTTTTTACAAGATCGTAAGCTTTTTGTAAACTGATGCCGTTGTAACCAGTAGTTGCCGGATCAAGCTGGTACCAGTTTTTTGGCACTTCATTTTTGCTATTTTGTGCAAATGCTGTTGCTCCCAAAAACAAAGCAGCAATGACAATTGTAGTAATTTTGTTCATACTTTTTATTAGATTTTTTTTATCTTACGAAAATAATAAATACATTCAAGCAAATGTTAGCTTTTACATATTTTTAAGAAATTTTGTGAGACAGCAGACGAAATAAAAAGACTAAGAACCACAGATGATCGACGAATTGCCATCTTCAATTTATAGATTCATACGATTTATTAGATTCATAAGTCATGAACTATTCAAAGTTTGCATTTGTGATTAAACATTACACGTTCACCATTCCCATTTAGTTTTTTACAAATCAAACCTGATTCCCTGTGCTAATGGTAATTTGTCGGTGTAATTAATAGTGTTTGTTTGTCTGCGCATGTAAACCTTCCATGCATCGCTGCCACTTTCTCTACCGCCACCGGTTTCTTTTTCACCGCCAAATGCACCACCAATTTCTGCACCTGAAGTTCCAATATTTACATTTGCAATGCCACAATCACTTCCGCCCTGCGATAAAAACAGTTCTGCTTCCCGTAAATTGTTAGTGATTACTGAAGACGACAAACCTTGTGGAACGCCATTTTGTAATGCTATTGCCTCTTCTATTGTTTTATATTTCATGATATACAATATCGGAGCAAAAGTTTCGTGCTGTACAATTTCAAAACTGTTTTTTGCCTCAGCTATGCATGGTTTTACATAACAGCCACTTTCAAAGGTTTTACCTTTTAAAACTCCGGGTTCTACAATATAATTTCCACCCTGTTCTTTGCATTTTGTTACAGCGGTGAGGTAATTATTTACCGCATCCTTGTCAATTAATGGACCCACATGCATTTTTTCATTCAATGGATTTCCGATTTTTAATTGACCGTATGCATTTACGAGACGCTCTTTAAATTTATTATAAATTTTTTCGTGAATAATTAATCTGCGTGTAGTGGTACATCTTTGTCCTGCTGTACCAACCGCACCAAAAACTGCAGCTGTAATGGCAATATTAATATCAGCTTCGCTGGAAATAATGATGGCATTGTTACCACCCAGCTCCAACAAACTTCTGCCAAGTCTTTCGCCAACAACAGCACCTACGGCTTTCCCCATACGTGTGCTTCCAGTTGCACTTATTAGTGGCATTCTTTTATCTGCACTCATCCATTCACCAACTTGTCTGCCACCGCTTATTAAACCGCAAACACCTTCGGGCACATTGTTATTTTTAAACACTGATTGAATTATTTGTTGACACGCAACACCACACAACGGCGTTTTTTCACTTGGCTTCCAAACAGTAACATCGCCGCAAACCCATGCCAACATGCTGTTCCATGCCCATACCGCAACAGGGAAATTGAATGCTGAAATAATCCCTACAATACCGAGTGGATGGTATTGATCGTACATTCTATGGCCCGGTCTTTCACTATGCATTGTTGTGCCATGGAGTTGGCGGGAAAGTCCAACTGCAAAATCGCATATGTCAATCATTTCCTGTACTTCGCCCATTCCTTCCTGCAGGCTTTTGCCCATTTCATAACTTACAAGTGTACCAAGTTCGGTTTTAAATTTCCTCAATTCCATTCCTACGAGTCTTACGATTTCTCCACGTTTTGGCGCAGGCCACAGGCGCCATTCTGTAAAACCTTCCTGTGCTTTTTCAATAACAGTATCATAAGCCAACCGATCTGCAGCAGTTACAGTTCCAATTAAAACACCATCAACAGGGGAGAAGGATGAAAGTTTTTCACCTTTTGATTTTACCCATTGAACACCGGTTGAAATGCCTTTGTTATTGGCAGAAATATTTAATGTTTTTAAGAAATCCATGATCGTTATTTTAAATAATTTAAATGAGTGTCCTTGATTGTTTACTTTGATTATTTGGCCACCACTTTTAGCAGCTGCTTTATTTGATTTGCTTTATGTAAAAGTTCCTGTGGTTCATTGCTTAAAATAGTAACATGCCCCATTTTTCTACCGGGCTTCGTCATTTTTTTTCCGTAGATATGAACGAATACATTATCCATTGCAAGTACTTCTTTCAGTCCGGTATATTCAGCTTCACCGGTATGGTTTTCTTCACCAACCAGATTCACAATTGCTGCAGGTAAGATATGATCAGTATTCCCTAAGGGATAACCAAGCATTACCCGCCACAACATATCAAACTGGCTGCTATAACAGGCTTCAATACTGTGGTGACCGCTGTTGTGTACACGTGGCGCAGTTTCATTTACATAAATATTATCTTGCTGGTCTGTAAAAAGTTCCACCGCAAAAATGCCTGCACTCTTTAATTCTTTAACCACTTTTAAAGCTACGGCTTCTGCTTTCCACATTATACTTTCCGGAATTACAGCAGGACAGATCTGGTAGCTTAATAAATTCAAACGTTGATCTACCACCATATCTACGGGTTCGTATAAAACGATTTCACCCGTTTGGCTTACCGCAATTATCATTGACAATTCCTTTTTTATGTCGACAATTTTTTCCAACACAGCAGGTGCATCAAAACCTTTTTCAAAATCAGCACTTGT
>JANLVW010000665.1:0-5613 GCA_031364205.1 Ferruginibacter sp. | reverse complement strand
AAAATTAGGTAAGCTCCCTTACAGATTACACATTAAGCGAATAGACAAAGTCGATTGGGATAGCGTAGACTATTATGTAATTCAATTATGGAAACTTGCAACTGAATGCAACGGAGAATATGACGGTTGGGAAACCTCTGTCCAAAAAGATTGAAGGCTCGAAAACGCCATTAGGTTGAAGGAACAAACATTTTCTCCTCGGGCGGAGAGTCCTAATTTGAAAGAGAGGAATATAAAGCCATTATTGAAATAAAAAATTTTTGAAGAATGGCTCCCCATAATTAAAAAGGGTTGCTGAAAGAGTTTAAACAAGGCTAAAGTTGTACTGTATAATTTTCTTTTTAAAAACTATTTTCTTGTAACCTTTAACGTCTTTTAAGATAATATAACAAATCGCAAACTAATGATTGCAATTTGTTATAAATGTATTATCTTTGATTTATCAATGAAAATTATGAAGAACGAATTGGACCTGACAGTTCAAACATTCAAAAAGGAGATTAAATATTTACTGAGAAAGGCAATGATGACATGAAGAGAGGTAAATTATGTAGCTTAAACAGCAAACAAAGAATTTCAAGGTGGTTTAAGATTAAGGTAAACGAATTAACATTTAAATGGATGGAAAGGTATTAAACCTGCACAGATGGATGAATAAAAGTGTCCTTCAGTATTACGAAAGCGGAAACAGAAAAAGAATTTAACGGAGCTATTGTAACTTTCTGTTGATATTATTGATTTTGAAGAGAAACACACAGCTTAATGAAAAAATATGTTGCATATTACAGAGTATCAACTAAGAAGCAAGGTACTTCTGGATTGGGTTTACAAGCGCAAAAGAATGCGGTATCTTCATACTTGAAAGATGGAGGAAAGCTTTTAGGTGAATTTACAGAAGTAGAAACTGGGACCAGAAAGAAAAAAAGAATTGAAATTTATAAAGCGATTGACTTAGCAAAAAAAGATAAAGCAGTTCTTATAGTTGCAAAGTTAGACAGATTGGCCAGAGATGTAGAATTCACCACCGCTTTATTTAATGGGGGTGTCGAATTTATTTGTTGCGATAATCCTACCGCAAATAAACTAACAATACAATTATTATCCGTGATTGCCGAACACGAAGCTGAGGTTATCTCAAGGCGCATCATAGATGCTCTTAGGGTAAAAAAAGCGAAAATCAAAAAAGGAGTTTTTATAAATAAGGATGGTTCGACAATGAAACCTATCAAAGGTATCTATAGGCTTGGTAATCCAAATGGATTCAGCGATTTTCAAAAACTTGGTGTCCAAAAAATTAAAGAGAATGCCTTACTTAATAAAGCTAATCAACAAGCAATGGACATCATATGCGGTGCCAGAAAAGAAGGATTCACGCTACAACGCATAGCTGAGAAACTTAACAATCTACAATACACTACAAGAAAAGAAAAACAATTTAAACCTATGCAAGTCCAACGGTTACTTCTTAAATGTGAAGACCGCTGATAATTAAAATTTTTCAAAAATCCCTAATCCAAATAACGCAAAGTCATATTTTACAGGGTCTCTCTCATCTAGTAATCTTAGATTTATATCCAATTCTTTTACGGCTTTAGAATTATTTTGTTTTAGCTGTAAAAGCCCCAGCTTTCGAGCTACATTACCAGAGTGAACATCCAATGGGCAGCTCAACTGAGATGGCTGTAAGGCCTTCCAAATGCCAAAGTCCACTCCATTATTATCCTGACGAATCATCCATCTCAAGAACATATTTATTTTCTTAGCCGCCGAACCATTTAGTGGGTCTGAAATATGCTTAGTAGTTCTTTCTGCGTGAGGTATTTCAAAAAAAATATTTTTTAAATTATTTATCGCTGGCTGTAGAGAATCATTCGTAGCGTGTTGGATAAAAATATTCTCTAGCCCTCCATGATGTTTGTAGATATGTTTTAAAGCTGTAATGAAATATCTTAGGTCATTAGAATTAAAGGTCCGATGAACAAAACCATCTAATCTATCCAAATGAGAAACCTTATGATTCATTACATAATCAAAAGGAGAATTGCCTAGAAGGTCCATAATGCGGTGACCATTCTTGGTAATCATCTGTCTGTTACCCCATGCGATTGTGGCTGCTAGAAAGCCCGCTATTTCTATATCTTCTTTCAAGGAATAGCGATGCGGAATACTGATGGGGTCATCAACGATGAAATCAACCGTATTGTATTTATCGACCTTCTCATCTAAAAATTCTTTGAGGTCTGCTTTGCCAATTTTCAACCTAAATATATTAATGAACAAAGCTACTAATTCTCAATTCGAAATTATTTTAAATTAATACCTAAATTACCCGCATATACATATTTAACCTTTTGCAACTTGCTTTTTTGGCGGGAGAAGCTATGTGTTTCAGCGTACGCTTAGGCACGTTTTCCAAGGAGAAAAAATAATTATAAAAGCCATTCAATCCATTTTCAATATTTGCGTCACCTGTTTTTAATGTTTGTGTAAATGCAGATTCAAGTGACTCATTTTTACTGTAATGATGTTGAAAAAAATCTATAAAATATAAAAGGTCTGTGGGGTTGAAAGTCCGGTGTTTAAAATTTAATAACCTGTTGAGGTCAGCAGTGGTATGATGTAAGCAAAATTCATGTGGAGCGTTATTCATGAGCTGCATAAGCTCTGTGCTTTTATTGATAATGGTTGTACGGTTTCCCCATGCAAAAATGGCAGCGAAAAAACCCGCTATTTCTATATCCTGTTTTTTTGTAAATAAATGAGGAATACAAATAGGATCTGGTATAATAAAAAAAGGTTGATTATATTCATCAACCTTTTTATTAAGAAAATCCTGTAATTTTTTATCAATCATTTTTATTAAACAATTCTATTAATTGGCAGCATCTAAGATCCGACTTTGAAGAATTTAAGAGGCCTCAATTGCTACTCTTAAATCTTCAATTAAATCTTCAGCATCTTCAATACCTACACTTAATCTAATTAATCCATCGGCCAGTCCGTTTTTTATTCTTTCCTCACGTGGTATGCTTGCATGCGTCATGGTTGCAGGGTGATTTATCAAAGATTCTACACCACCTAAACTTTCAGCTAATGCAAATAATTTTGTAGATGTTAGTACTTTATTTGCTGCTTCAATGCTTGCATCTTTTAATATAAAACTCATCATTCCACCAAAGCCACGCATTTGTTCTTTGGCAATATTGTAATTTGGATGGTCTTCAAAACCACACCAATAAACTCTTTCAACTTTTGGATAGTTGCGTAAAAAATGTGCAACAGCAATCCCATTTTCGCAATGTTGTTTCATGCGCACATGCAATGTTTTTATGCCTCTTAAAACCAAAAAACAATCCATTGGGCCGGGCACAGCACCACAACTTTTTTGGATAAAATATAATTTATCTCTTAATGCATCATCATTTATTATTAATGCGCCTTGTATCACATCACTATGGCCACCAAGGTATTTTGTTGCAGAGTGCATAACGATATCTGCGCCAAGGTCCAGCGGATTTTGTAGATAAGGAGAAGCAAAAGTATTATCTACACAAAGCCATGCCCCTGACTGTTTAGATATTTGTGCCGCACCTTTAATATCTGTAATGTTCATTAATGGATTTGTAGGTGTTTCAATCCATATTAATTTGGTTTTTGCTGTAACTGCTTTTCTAATATTTTCAATATCTGTAGTATCAACATAAATAAATTTGATGCCGTACTTTTCAAATATTTTGGTAAAAAGCCTGTAAGTGCCACCGTACATATCGTTAGCTGCAATTACTTCATCACCCGGGTTTAATAATTTTATTACAGCATCTGTTGCGGCAACACCACTGCTAAATGCAAGGCCATGTTTACCATTTTCAATTACTGCCAACGCATCTTCAAGCGCTTTACGAGTAGGGTTTTGGCTGCGAGCATATTCATAACCCTGGTTAACCCCGGGCGCATGCTGCACATAAGTACTTGTTTGATAAATGGGCGTCATAATTGCGCCCGTACTTGGATCAGGCACCGTACCTGCATGAATAAATTTGGTACCTAACCTATGTAAGTTGTTCATATTTTTTTTAATTATTGTGGTGCAAAATTAACCTTAAATAAACTGCTATGCCACACTAAATAGTCTTTTAGATTTATTAAATTCATAAAATCTTGGCAAGATTTAAAAAGCGCCAATCAATATTACCTGCTTCATGGGCATGTTTAGGTTCTATTTTATTTTTTAGTACTGATGCATTTAAGATTTTTTCTTTCACCAGTTTTTCCTTGCTGTGAAAAATCATTTCCTGCACCTGTTTACTCTCCATCCAGCTTTTTTGCGGCGTCTCAAAGCCAATCTTATTTGTATTCCACAAAATGCTATCTGGAATTTTCCCCGTCATTGTTTTCCTTAAGATATATTTTGTAAAGCCGTCTTTTATTTTGTAAGAAGACGGTAAAGAAAAGATAAAATTTACCAGTTCAAAATTTAAAAAAGGTAGGCGAACTTCAGTACTGTGCGCCATACTGTTGCGGTCAGCAAATCGCAATAGTTCTTCCAGTCCATGCTGCATGGTATCATTGTAAAGAATATCATTTAATTTGGTAACAACAGGTTTGTAAATTCCTTGCCATTCTCTTCCTTTTATTTTTTGTAATTGCTGGATATGTATAAACTGGCTTTGCACGATTTTATTATATTCTCTTTTTTCCAATGCCAGTGCTGCATGAGATGGTAAGTATGCAGCAAGAATGTTTTTAAAATTCCATTGCAATGGTATGTTTGCTTTTTGCAGTAAGAGTCTTTGTTTTTTTACTAATTTATGTTTTCCTTTTGCCGTAATCTCCTGTAAGTACCAATGTAAATATTTTGTATAACCACTCAGCGTTTCATCTGCACCCTGGCCATCAAGCAAAACTTTTATATTATTTGCAGCCGCAAGTTCAAAAACTTTGTACTGTGCATAAATGCTTGAAGATGGAAATGGCTCTTCCTGATGGTAGCATAGCTTTTCGAAATCTCTTAAAAGCCCTTCAGCATTTGGCATTACTGTATAATTATTCAGTTTAAATGTATTGCACAGTTCATAAATAAACTTGCTCTCATCTTTATCAAAACCGGGGAATATTGCTGAAAAGGTTTTAAAATTACTTTTTGCTTGAGAATTCTTTTTAGTATAGAATGCAATCGTTGAACTGTCAATGCCTCCACTTAAACTAGAGCCCATTGCAACATCGCTTCTCAACCGAAGTTTAACAGAATTTTCCAGCAGATATTCAAATTTTTCAACAGCTTCCTTTTCTGATATTTCTATGCAGTTTTGTTTATTAATATCTCTGTAGTGAGATAAAGTAAAATGCATGGTACTTAAAGAAAGTACCGCAGTATGAGCAGGGGGTAAAGAGAAAATATGCTTATAAAATGTTTGTGATTTATTTCCTGCATGTTGTACTTGGCCGAGCGCAAGATAATTGACCATCATTTTTTCATCAGCACATTTAGTGACTACTGCAGCCCACAATGCTTTCATTTCGCTGGCAAAAGCAAATACATCATTATCTAAAAAATAGTAAAAAGGTTTTTCTCCAAAAATATCTCTGGCACAAAAAAGTTCATTTAATTTTTCG
>JANLVW010000641.1:0-1197 GCA_031364205.1 Ferruginibacter sp. | reverse complement strand
GTCTGCAGGATACGGCAAAACAAAACCTGTAGCTGATAATAAAACAGCTGCAGGTCGTGCAAAAAACAGAAGAACAGAAATGACTGTTAGAAATTTCTAAAATTATAATTTAATTTAAAAACCCCATTCATTAATTTGAATGGGGTTTTTAATTCTTGTAGTTTAAGTAGATTTATTTTAAACAGTTATCAAGATTATAGTTTACGGGTTAATTTAAATTAATACTGTAATCTCTTATTTCATTGTACAAAGTATCTCTTTCTATGGCTTTCCTCTTAACCTGACTGATAAGCATTACAAGATCTTCTGTAGTCATCGTCGGGGTTTGTTCTTCACTTCCTGCCATGCTATAAATTTTTGTAGTGTCATCTATCGTTCCATCAATATCATTTACGCCGAAAGATAATGTCAGCTGAGCATTTTGTCTGCCGAGCATTGGCCAATAAGCTTTAAGATGAGGGAAGTTATCTAAATAAATTCTTGCTATTGCATACATTCGCATATCTTCTGTTACTGTGCTTTCCTGTACGTAACTCATATCATTGTTGCTATTCCTAAATTTGAGTGGTATAAATGTATTAAAGCCACGTGTTTTATCCTGCAAATCTCTCAACTTCCGCATGTGATCAATTCTGTGTTCGTACTTTTCAATATGGCCATATAACATTGTTGCATTACTGGGCATACCCAAATTATGTGCTACTTCATGAATATGTAACCAACCTTCTCCGGTTACTTTATCTCCAGCAATTTCTTTTCTGATATCTTCATGAAAAATTTCTGCACCTCCACCTGGAAGAGATTGTAATCCTGCATCTTTGAGTGCCTTCATTCCTTCTTCAACAGTTAGTTTAGCCTTGCGAAACATATAATCCAATTCAACTGCTGTAAAGCCTTTCACGTGAAGGTTCGGTCGGTGGGCGTGTATTTTTTGAATGAGTTCAATAAAATAAGCCATATTCATTTTTGGATGAACTCCTCCAACAATATGAACTTCGGTAATTGGTTTGCCGTCATAACTTTTTACAATGTCCAGCATCTGGTCAATACTTAATTCCCAGCCTTCTTCTTTGTTTGCGTACAGGCGAGAATAAGAGCAAAATTTGCAACTGAAAACACATACATTGGTAGGTTCAATGTGAAAATTTCTATTAAAATATGTTTTGTCTCCATGAAATTTCTCTCTTATATAATTTG
>JANLVW010000625.1:0-1108 GCA_031364205.1 Ferruginibacter sp. | reverse complement strand
GGTAAAATCAGTAATAATCCAAAAAAGGTTTCGAGCATTACTACAGTAAGCAGCGAGGTTTGCTTTGCTGCATAACCAAAGCTGTAGATGCCAATTATTAATAAAATAACTACGCCGTATGCAGCTAAATATCCCATAGGTTTGTAATTTGATGAGAAAGCAAAACCGCTAATGAATTTACGTTACAGGCTTCTTTAAAAGCATTTTAATTTGGGAACATGTTTTGAAAACGTAAATCATTGTTGTGATAATGTTGCAAGTAATTTTCCCAGTTTATATAACGTCATTGTATATCCATTTTTAAAGCCCTTTTCAATCATTATTTCCAGAATGCATTGCAAACCAAGGGAAGTTCGGCTGCACTTTCTCTGATTATAAAAATGCTGTTAGTTGCTTTGTAAGTTGTAAAATTAAACAGTAAATTGTTATTCATTTTTTGCTTCTAAATTTTTGCACATGAATAGTGAAGTAAAGCTGGGTCATGATAAACTTTTTTATTACCACCCAGCCGCTGCTTTATGAAAAATTGCCTACATATTATGACCGTAAGTAATAATTTTTGAAAGTTTCCACTGTCCGTCTTTTTGTTCCCAAATATGAAGAAATTTAAAAGTTGCACATTCTAACTTATTGTTTTCCCTATGGCAAAAGTATGTTGGCCTGTTTCAATGGCACCATAGTTTTTAATTGGATAAACTTCAATACTTTCAGCAATTGGCGTTCTTGTTAATGTATATCCCATTATAAAAAGGCCTGCAAATGCTTCAATCGTTTGGTCATAATTTCTCAATCCGGTATTATCCTGGTAAACTTCAAGTTTGTTTGTAAAAAAAGATTTTAAGCTATCTATATTTTTAGCATTAAAAGCAACAAATAATAAACTATCCTGTTTTATAATTGTTTCGTAAAGCAATTTATCTACGGGAATATAATTAGGTTTTGGTACTTGGGTTTGTATATTTTTTGAAGTAGTACAAGAAGTTATTAACAGGATTAAAATACTAAAAGGACAGACCCAAAATGCGATTTTAAATTTCATTGACTGTACGTTTTTGGCTGTGATATAATATGTGCGCATTGTTTCTTGGCAATTGGAAATGCCGAACCT
>JANLVW010000612.1:0-3394 GCA_031364205.1 Ferruginibacter sp. | reverse complement strand
GTCATTTTTTAAAAGAAAATCAATCATTTCTTGGTCACTCATGTAACCAAGCTTTTCATTACTCGCCATTAATAATGTTTGCTCTGCAAAAAAGTTATCGCTGTTAAACATCATTGGTTTAAAAAGGGAATCAACCGGGCGGGAATAAAATATTTTTATATTCTTGCTTTTTACATCAGGCATCGCATTCATCCCAAGTATTTCAATTTTTTTATGAACAGTATCTGCCAGCAGCTTTGCAGAAAGTTTAGCAGAAGTAATAAAAGGCGTGAAAACAGTTTCGTTACTCTTGCTGTTTTGTACTGTTATAAAACTGTTACTGAAAAAGTTTCGCTGCACCGTTGTTTCTATATTACTGTCTGCAAAATTTTGTAAGAATGTAAAAGATGAAGATGCCGGTGGTACAGTTTCAAACCTGTTTCTCTTCAGCATAAAAGCAACAGTATTGCCATAAACGGGAAGTGCAGATCTTTCTGCCATGTAATAATCCTGGTAATCGCTCCATGCCCAGCCACTGCCATAGGCCTTGCTTTTAAAGGCATCATCTATAAATATATGTTTTGGTTTACCAGTTAAAAAACTTAAGATGGGCTGGCTTTTAAAATCTACATGCAATAAGGTGGGGTCACCGGAAGGATATACAAATAAAGCCGTATCATTCTCAACATAACGCAGACCAATCAAACTGTCTTTTAAATATTTCAAACCCGCATAAAGAGAAAATAATTTTACATTGCTGCTTGGTATAAAGTTTTTATCGGCGTTGTAATTATATAAATATTTACCAGTTGCAGGTTCATAAATACTAATGCCTATATGACCGGTGGCAACAACGCTGTCATTTAAAAAAGTACTGCTTTGTTGTTGGGTAATTTGCCCCATTGTTTTAGGGGCACAGAATAATAGCAGCAGCAAAAGTGCGGAGTATATGTTACTTAATTCTTTCATTTTGTTCAAAAAAAGAAATTATGAATAAGGGGTATTGATTGAGGATTGATAACTGATAATGTTCTGTCCGAAAACCATAATCTCGCTGCTCTACAAGCTCCCCTGTTTTGTCTTTTACCTTTTATCTTTTATCTTATGTCTCCCATCTAATTCCTCTCCTGCACCCTCAGCCATCTTTCAGGGAATTCATTTTTACCTGCTGTTAAATAATCGTTGTGGCTACAGGCAATAAACTTTCCGTTTGGCAATTGCATCCACCACCTGTTTGTTCTTTTACTTTGTAAAAACAAAGTATCTAGCTCTGCAAAAACGATGTGATATTCATTAAAATTTTGTCTTTCCTCCAATGCACTTTCCTGAGCCATTTTATGCCTGCCATCAATAAAATACCAAAGCGTTTGTGCAATTTGTTTGGCTGTAATTTCAGCTGTATCTTCTTTTGGATTGTAGCCATACATTCCTAAACTGCTCAGGTTATTGCTCATGCCCGCAAACCTTGTAAGCATGCAGGCTTCTACACCTGTAAGCCCGTTGGGACAGTTTTTATTTGTTGGTGCATCGCTATATTTGATTGCATTCACATCAAAACTGAGCATATTGCTGTTGCGGAGTACAGGTTCCATTTCTTCAATATCGTGCTGTACATGGCCAAGCCGGTAACAATCAAAACGCAGTTTATCTATTGTTTGTAACATACGGGGATGTACAAAATAACTTTGAAAAGCAATGTGGTTATAATGCTTTAAAATATTGGGTTCGCCGGTAAACATTTCCATTAAAAAGTTTTCCGCAGGCACCATACTTTCGCCTTTTAAATTAATTTCTGCATCAACACAGGTTGCTTCCACTACTTTATTAAGAATGCGGTATGCATGGTATTGAGCAAGTGTCACATCATGCGAACCTCCAAGTATTACAACAGTTTTATTAAGCCTGTATAATTCTTCCAGCACCGTTCGTACAGCTGCATAACTATCGGTAATTGATGCACCTACTTCTATATTGCCTGCATCAGCTATTTTAATATCTGTATGCCAGTAATGTAGTCTGTATAACTGCTTGCGGATAATGTCTGCTGCATTGTTTTCTTTTTCAGCATTACCATTTCCCCGGGTTTCTTTTACACCTACAATTACAATATCTGCAGCAGCAATATCAAAATCCTCATCCTGTTGTGTCATAATATTCGCACCAAGTTGGCCATTTACATAGCCTTCATCATCATTAATTATTGAAAAAGAAATCGGTACTAAAAAGTCTTGAAGATCCTGCATGGAGAAAAGTAGTTTAAACAAATGTAAAAGATTTGTTTTTATCAAAGAATACTTAATTCATACATACAATTTTAAACAAAAATATTTTTATTGTAGTGCAATAAAACGCTGTTTGATTTGTTTATATTCGTATGCCACTAAAACCACTTAATATGAGGACTGCTTACCTCCTGATAATTTTTGTTATTGCAGCAAATAATTTATTTGCTCAAAAGATTCTCCCTTCTAAAATCAAATTCGGCCATGTTACACTTGAAGATTTTGCACCAAAAGTTTACAGTATTGACAGTAATGCGCAGGCTGTAGTTTTATTTGACAAAGGTTCGGCCAATTATGTACCAGATCAAACAGGTTGGTTTAACATTGAATATGTTTATCACAAAAAAATAAGAATACTAGGTAAAAACCAGTTCGATCGGGCTACTGTAGAAATTCCGCTTTATAAAGGAAATAATCACGAAGACAAAGTTGAAAAAATTGAAGCGGTTACTTATAACATGGAAAATAATGTAATCGTATCTACTAAAATGGATAAAGAATCTATTTTTAATGATAAGGCATCTAAAAATTATAGTGTAAAAAAGTTTACTTTACCCAATTTAAAAGAAGGTTGTATAATAGAATATACCTACACAATTATTTCTCAAAACGCATACAATTTAAGAAACTGGGTTTTTCAGGATAAGGTTCCGGTTTTGCAAAGTGAATATGAAATTACCTTACCCACTCTGTTTGATTTCATATTTTTACCAAGTGGTTATTATGAGTTGAAACCTGAAACAGAACAGGGTTTTAAAAATTTTAATATTTTGAATAGTAATGGAGCAGGTAAATCTGAAATTGGCATTTACAAAGCTACAACCAATCATGTAAAGTGGTCCTTATCAAATTTAAAACCGATGGTAAAGGAGAAATTTACAACTACACTTCAAAATCATATTTCCAAAATTGAATTTCAGTTACAATCAATTAATTACCCGGAAAGTCCACCAAAACCTTATATGCAAACCTGGAGTGAGCTTGTTAAAACTTTATTGAAAGATGAGCAGTTTGGGGCAGATTTATCAGGAAAGAATAACTGGATGAATGATGAAGTAAAAAATTTAATTAAAGGAGATGATGCTTTAAGCAATGCAAAAAGTATATATAGTTATCTGCGAGATAATTTTACT
>JANLVW010000496.1:0-2275 GCA_031364205.1 Ferruginibacter sp. | reverse complement strand
CCCAGGTTTCTTCTACAGGTAGATTGTCTTCTTTAATTTGAAAATCAATTGGCAGCAACCCGTTTAATTGTTTCCATGCTGCATTGCTGTTGTACGATTTCATATTTGCAGGGTTTTAATAATGATTTGGTTTCATTATTTTCTAAAGATACTTTCTTGCAACGAAATAGTAACGCTGCAGTAGTTTCTACAACTTGGTATGGGCTTTTTATTCCCTTCCACCGAAGGACTGCCCGCCTCAGCGGAATAGGGAGCTGCTAATTCCACTCCCTCGGAGGGGTATCCTTAAGGACGGGGTGGTTTAATTATCTTCCACTTCTATCCACACCGGCACATGGTCACTGGTTTTTTGCCAACTACGAACGAGGTGATCAGTTCCTGCAGTACTAAGCCGGGGAACCATTTGGAGTTAAAGCTGAAAAACCACGCAAAATTATAATCAAATTTTAGACCCTGCGCAGGGTAAAACATTATGCAATACACAGCAAAGCAGTTTACTTTTAGAGCTGTGCCAAATGTCTTTGCATGTGAATATATTTTTATCAGGTAGGAATATAAATATTGAAACGTGTTCCTTTTCCCAACTCACTTTCTGCTGTCACCATGCCATTATGATTCTCAACAATTTTCTTTACAATGGCCAGCCCTATTCCTGTTCCTGTATATTTTTCTTTTACATGCAACTTTTGAAATACTTCAAATATTTTTTCAGAATATTGTTTTTTAAAGCCAATGCCATTGTCAGTAACTGTAATATGACAGGTTTTCGGACTGTTTAAAGGCGAGTCAGAACCTGATACGATTTTACTTTCTATCATAAGACGTAAAGGCACATCCTGTTTTGAAAATTTAAGTGCGTTGCTGATGAGATTGTGCATCAGCTGGCGGAACTGGAATGGAATAATATTTACTTCGCACATTTCCCCTGTTGTTACAGCTGCATTTTTTTCTTCTATTGATTCTTTAAATTCTTCTGTTACTTCGTCAACTATTTTTCTAAGGAAAGTGAGTTCATATATTCTTTCTGATGTGCTTAGTCGGGAGAAGGCAAGCAGATCCTGAATTAGTGATTGCATACGTGAGGCAGAAATCTGCATACGGCCGAAATATTCTTTTGCATTTTCAGACAGGTTTTCATAGTCTGTTGCGAGGATCTGTCCTGCAAAAATTTGAATTTTTCTTAACGGTTCCTGCAAATCGTGACTTGAAACGTAGGTAAATGCTTCAAGCTCTTTATTCATTTTCTGCAGTTCAATATTTTTTTCTTCCAGTTGTTCTGTGCGCTCAATTACTTTTTGTTCCAGCAGCTTTTCGCTTTCTTCAATTTTTTTGCGGGCAAGTAACTGATCTGTTACTTCTATTGCATGAACTAATATGCCGTCTGTATGTCCGTTTGCATCATGCGATGCCTGATAGATAAAATTAAAAAAACCTTCTTCGAGCTTACCGCTTTCTCTTGAAAATGTAACAGGCAATTCATTCGCAATAAAAGGTTCTCCGGTTGTGTAAACCGCATCTAATAATTCAAAAATGCCTGTTCCTTCAAGTTCAGGCAATGCTTCCCTTATTGGCTTGCCTACAATATCTCTATTGCCAATAAGCTGCATGTACATTGCATTGGCGAGTTCATAAATATGCGTCGCACCCCGCAGCACACAGATAATCGCAGGGGCTTCCATAAATAAATTGCGCATATTGCCTTCCAGCGACCGCCGCAACTTTACAATTTTTATTTGCGCCTTTACTCTTGATAATAATTCTTTGGCTGAAAATGGTTTTTACCAGGTAATCATCAGCACCTGTTTCCAACCCTTCAATTTTTGATTCTTCCCCGGCACGGGCTGTAAGGAAAATGACAGGAATATTTGCAGTGGATTTATTGTTTTTAATTTCTTTTAATAAGCCGATGCCATCCATAACCGGCATCATAATATCTGAAAGCACCAGTGCCGGAATAGTTTCTTTTATCCTGTGTAACGCATCCATTCCGTTGTTGGCCGTGATAACATTAAAACTATTTGACAGAATGGAACTGATATGTTCACGCATGTCGGCATTATCATCAACAACAAGAATGGTTGGAAGAATATTTTCTTCTTTTACATCAGTTGTCTTTAATGATTCTGGCTTTCCTTTTTTAAGTAGTGTATCAATTTCATCTACATAAATAGCAGAAGAAATTTCATCTGAATCGATCGTTGTTTTTGAAATCTGATAATCGGCAATATGTTTTTTACCGATAGGAATTTTTACGGTAAATACACTTCCCTCATTC
>JANLVW010000471.1:0-4860 GCA_031364205.1 Ferruginibacter sp. | reverse complement strand
GCAATAAAAAAGTATTTATAAATCTTATCTTCTCTCTTAAGAAAATAAAATGCTGACCTGTAGTGCCAAACATCAAAATCTACTGGTGGTATAAATTTTGTGAAGTCTGAAACAATGCATTGCACTTTGGAGCCTCTTTCACCTAAGCGTTGCTTGGCACTTTCAATTACATTTGCTGAAATGTATAATACATAAATGATTTTATATCCATTGTCCAGCAACGCATCAACAAAATGGCTGTCTCCACCACCTATATCAATAATATTTGCATTTTAGAGAAGATTGAGAAATACAACAAATTCCATTGAAGTTTTTGGGTAAAGCTGAAACCAGCTTACTTCATTTCTGTTTTTGTGCTATATGCTTTATTCCAAAGTTGTATAATTTTTATTTTTAAATTATTTGTCTTACACACTATTTACCAGATAAACAATTAGAAATACGCTTACTAAAAAAATGAAAGTTGTTAGAACTGTAATAAGCAATGATGAATGTTTATAATAACCTTCATTTAATTGTTTTGCTGAATTTATATAGCGTATGTATGAAAGCACCGCTGTCACTGTTCCTACAGCCACCAAAACTATTCCCACAATGCCTGAATATCCTTTTGAATGAATAATATTTTCTTTACCGAGTATCATGGAAATTTGCTTCACAAATAACGAAAACTTTACTACTACAAACCCAAAAGCCATTATGCCAATACTGGTCCGTATCCACGCAAGAAAAGTTCTTTCGTTTGCTAAATGATCGCTGGCGTTATTTCTCTTTTCTTCCATTAATAATAATTATACTAAGCTAAAAGTATTCATTCCTGTTGAAATAAAATCTCCTTTTAAATATTCAGCCATTGCTTCCACAGCTTTAATTTTTAAATCCATTCTGTTTATTCCCATTTTTTTAGGAATACCCTGGGCTGTTACAAAAGCAGCTTTGTATTTTTTCTCTTTTATTAGCGGCTCATCGCCTATAAATATTTGTTGTATTCTGTTGCCCTTTGGATTTTCAATACGCATTTTTACATGCAAGCCAAGGCAGCGTTTTACATAACCACCCATTTGTTTCATTGGCGCCGTTGAAAACGTTCGTTCAAGGTTTTTTTCCAACATATAAATTATTTCTTCTCCTGTTAATTCAACTGTTTGTATTATTGGGTTCATTGGAATAATGTTGTACAAGTCCCATTTTGTAATTACACCTTCGTTTACAGGCACACCATATCGCCACCCGTTTGAGAAAGCAATATTACTTTTTGCCGCTAATTGTATCGCTGATAATAAAAGATTATCCATTGATGCTTCAAGTGTGTTGTACCTGTGTAAAATAATTTTGGTTTTACCAACATGTTCTTGCTGCACGTCTCTATAAGGCAACATTATTTTTTCAACCATGGCTTCTATCTCTTCATCGGGAGTTATATTCTCTGTTACTGTGATAAGCCGGTAATTATAATCTACTATTTTTCTTTGCTGAATATTTATTATCAAATGACCTACGAATGAGCCGTGACAACCACTTTGAATAATTATAGCCTTGTTGACTTTCACTGCTTCATACAACCTGTTGTGTGTGTGAGCACTTAAACAAATATCAATATCCGGTATTTTTTTTAGCATTTCAACGTCTTGCGGAAAACCATTATGTGATAGCAGTATTGTAATATTTGCGCCTTCGTCTTTTACCCGTTTAATAATTTTAGGTAGTTCTTTTGTACCATCGGTGATTTTAATTCCTTTACTAAATTGCTCAGGCATTGTTTTATCAATAATGTTGGAGCAAATACCAATGACGGCAATCTTTATACCTTCAACCTCTTTTATAATATAAGGTTTTAGAAAAAGTGTACCATCTTCATTGTAAACATTTATGCCTAACACCGGATAATTTAACTGACTTGCCAAATGTTTTAATTGCCGGGGACCATAAGCAAAATCCCAGTGCCCTACCATTGCAATAAAATCCAGTTTATTAAGAATTGGAATTATTGCTTCGCCTTTGGATTGAATTAAGGGCAACGTTCCATGAAATGTATCTCCACCATCAAAAAATAAAGTATATGGATTTTCTTTTTGTATCCTTTTAAAGACAGTTGCAATTTGAGCATAGCCACCTGCTGTTTCTATTATTTCATTTCCACCATTATAAAATAATTCGGCATGTGGTTCAAGATAGCCGTGAACATCGTTTATATAAGCTATTGATAATTGCATGAGTTATTTATTTTTTTATTCCCAACCCCATTTTTTAAAAATAGCATGTCCTTCATTAGATAATAAAAACCCGATAAACTGTTGGGCTTTATCTTTTTTATTTGTGATGGCTGTAATGGCAATTGGTGTTCCCCTGTAAACTGTTTGAGCAACGGGGATTTTAATTAATTGGGAAACATCTTTTAACCGCAGGTACCAGGATGCAAAAATAATTACCGCATCATATTTATTATCACTCTTCCATGCATCGATGGCTAATGCGGTATTGGCAAATGCTCCTTTAATATTTTTTTGTATACCTCCTATTAAATTTTGTCTGCCTGCCAAATCCTCCCACAAGCCGAGCTGCCCTGCTCCTGTAATTTCTAAAATATTTATACCCGGTTTAGTTAAATCTTTAAGTGTCTTTATTTTTTTAGGATTGCGGGGACGTACTAAAATACCTGCAGCCCGTTTATATAACTCAGTCCTGGTAGTGCTGTCCATTAAACCCGGATGCTGCATCTTAAATTGAGTGAGCATATATTCTGCGCCACCAAATACTACATCAGCATTTTGTTTTGCCTGTTCAATCCATTTGGCTTCCGGCCCGGCTATAACCTTTACAGGTATTGACATTTTTTTAGAAAATACAGCAGCACAATCTGCCATGGCAGCCTGTGGGCCACCGGGACCATATGCATACAAGGTATCGTTTTGTTGTGCTTTAGAAAATAATACTGCGGTTAATAAAACCGTACTTATAAATAGCTTTTTCATATTATTCATATTTTTGTAAATTATTCCACTATAAATCCATACTTCTTATAAACTGCTTTGCCGGCAGCACTCACCATAAAATTCATAAAATCTTTTGAGGCTTCTTTGTGAGGAGCTGCTTTCAACATAGCAGCAACCGATATGGCTTCTATATTTTCATTTTCAGGTATTTCAATCATCTCAACAGGATGCCCAATCATTTTTTGATAAAAAGCTTCGGTGTACCATACAGGTGCAGCATCAGACTGGTTATATAAAATACGCATTGGCGATTGGCGGTGATGTATCTGTGTTAAATAAGTACTGCTGTCTTTTACCTTGGTTTCCATAATTATTTTTTGAAGTGCTTTACCCCCGGCTTTTACATAAGCTTCTTCAATACGCTTTCCTATACCCTCCCATGAAGGATTAGGCATACTAAGACGAACATCCAACCTTCCCAAATCTGCCAACCCTTTTATGTTTTTTGGATTTCCTTTTTGCACCATAATGGCCAACCTGTTTTTAACATACACCTCAGTTTTGCTAAACCATTCAGGCGTTTGGTCAATCCTGTTTTTACCTGCTGTGTATATATCCGGTTTAAGGTCAATGCGCATGTTGCCAATGGTTATGGAGCCCACTTCAATCTGTTTGGCCAGTATACCTGGTGGTAAGGTTTCAACAAATACTTTTTTGTAAGCCGGATAACCTTTTTTAAACGCAGTAATTAAATCATCAATTACCATAAACTGGTTACCGCCAAAAAATACCACCAGGTCGGGGTTATTAATGTCGCCAAATAAATCCGGTACATTATCTACACCGGGAACTGTAAAGTTTACACTGCTATTCGAAGGTGTATTCCAGGGTGGATCAAAGCGATGATCTTGTGCTTGTGTTGTTATTATAAAAATGTTTACGAGTAAAACTGCCGTAAATATCCTTTTCATTTTATATTTCTTTATTTGATAAAAAAATTATGGTTTAATCACAGACCAGCCTTCAGCTTGGCGAATGATGAGCTCTCCATTGCCGCTGGGTACAATGCCGATAAAATCGTATAACTGGTCACGGGTTATTTTTCTTTGTTTTAAGGTGTTATTACATTGAGCTACAACCACCCCTTTTTGTACAAGTGCCTTTAAATCCTCTTCGTACTTACTTCCTTTTAGGTAAGCATCTGTACCACCACCAAAAGCAATCAATTCAATTTTAATTTTGCCGGCAAGCCTTGGGTCGTTTAATGCGTTGTTGATATTTCGGATAGCTTTATCAATAATTTTTTCATCGGCATTGTCTAACTGGTAAATGGCATGATACATTTTTTTTGTAGCCCTAGCTCCTGTAAATGCTTTATTATTTTCTAATGCCTTATCGTTTGTTTGTGCTGTTGTTGCTGTTGTAAGCAATACAATGCTTAGTACAAGGAGTGATACTTTTTTCATGATTTTTATTTAGTTGATTTATAAAAATTACTGATTGGTTTAAAAGGTCCGTACTTATGTTGTTGTTCCGTGAACGTATCAATATAAGGTCCAAAAGGGAAGTCAACAGATTTTTTAGAAATATTCTTCCAGTCTGCACTTTGGTCTTTATGCGGCCGTGGCTGGGTGTTTACAAAAGCAGCAATATCCCAGGCCTCATCATCTGTTAGTTTTGTATTATGATAATCTGATCCAAACGGCATGTTGTTTTTTACAAAGCTGGCAAAGCTGCTGATGCGGTATAGGCCTGCGCCATCATTATAACTATGGTCTCCCCACATTGGCGGATAGCTATAGCCTGTTTGTTCAACATTTATTAGTCCCTGTCCTTTATCGCCATGGCAGCTTTGGCAATTATTATTGTAAATATTTTTTCCTGCTTCAGGGTTGGCAGCTCTGTTTAAATATTTTAATTTCATTAG
>JANLVW010000465.1:0-1486 GCA_031364205.1 Ferruginibacter sp. | reverse complement strand
AGCCATTCAATTTTTAAGAGCTTGTTCATAACATGAAGTGTTAGATGCATTAATTAGTTAATTCTAAAAATTTAGATTCGAAATTGCTTTTCTTTAATTGCAGGTGTGATAAAACAATACCCTTGTCGAAACAATATCTATTTATTTCTTCGAGATTTGCGGTGCCGGATTCGTAAGAAAGTTCCAGATTTCCGCCTACTTCATCAAGCCTCAAAAAATTATTTAATTCTGCAAGTGTACGCCGAAGTTTTTCTTTGTCAGCTGCTGCAAGCTGGACAATATCGTTCTCTTGAAATACATCTTTTACTGTACCCGAAGCCAATAAATTTCCCTGTTTTAAGATAGCAACATGAGTACATACTTTTTCCACCTCATCGAGCAGGTGACTCGCCATTATAATTGTTTTACCTTTCGCTGAAAGTTCTTTTATTAATGTTCTTATTTCAGCAATACCCACGGGATCGAGTCCATTGGTTGGTTCATCAAAAACCAACACATCAGGGTTGCCAAGCAATGCTGCTCCTATTGCCAGGCGCTGTTTCATACCCAATGAAAATGTGCTGAAGGGAGAATCTTTTCTTTTGTAAAGATCAACTGTGTGCAGTACATTTTCAATATCTTCTTCCCCATGTTCTTTAATGGCTGCAGAAATTTTTAAGTTTCGTACAGCAGATAAATAATGATAAAAATTGGGCGTTTCCAGCAGTGTACCTATTTTTTTTCTGTGTGCATCTGAAGCAACTTCATCAAACAATTTATAAGTGCCTGATGTAGCTTTTAATACATTCATTATTATGCCAAGCAAGGTTGTTTTACCGCTACCGTTTGGGCCAAGTATGCCATAAACGCAACCCTTGGGCACAGAAAAACTTACAGCTTTTAATGCTTGTATTTTACCGTAATTTTTGGAGATATTTTCTACCGTTAAAATTGCCATTCCATAAAATTTATTTACCAAAGAAAAGAAAATGTTGAAGTAGAATAAAAAGTAATTAATTAAACGGTAGTATAATTAGGTTTTTATATAAATGTTGCAAAGAAGAAAAATGAATAAAATTCTACTGCCCGGCATAGCCCGGATGGGAAGTAGTACCACCTGCACATAATTTACTTTGCTTAATAATTTTTTTTGCGTGGGGGTGTACTACAGACAGCCAGATACAAAAGATGAAGCATGAACAAATGTTCATGCTTCAAAATATAAAACATCATAAAAGATTTGAGAACTTATTTTACATATTTTTTTAACCACTCATTTTGCTCCCATAACATGTGTAACAAATTTTCTTTGCCTCTGTAACTGTGTGCTTCGTATGGCAGAAAAACAAAACGAACTGTACCGCCGTTTCCTTTTATTGCTGCGTACAAACGCTCACTGTTTATGGGAAATGTTCCCTGATTATCGTCGCTGTCACCATGAATTAAAAGTAATGGCGTTTTTATTTTATCTGCATAGTTAAAAGGACTCATACTGCTGTACAATGCG
>JANLVW010000449.1:0-5199 GCA_031364205.1 Ferruginibacter sp. | reverse complement strand
AGAAGCCAAAGTGGTGGCTATGTTGAGAGAAAGAGGAATTACAAAATCATCTCTGAGCAGAGAAGAATTTTTAGCCTACGCATGGGAATGGAAAGAAAAATATGGTGGAATAATTTTGGAGCAATTAAAGAAAATGGGTTGCAGTCTGGATTGGGATCGCACAGCATTTACCATGAATCCCGATTATTATAAATCTGTTATTGAAATATTTGTAAAACTGCACAAAGACGGAATCATTTACAGAGGCTTACGCATGGTAAACTGGGACCCTGCAAGCAAGACTGCACTCAGTGATGAAGAAGTGATTTTTAAGGATGTAGATTCAAAATTATATTATGTTACTTATCCTTTTGCTGATGGCAGCGAAGGCGGTATAACCGTTGCTACCACAAGACCTGAAACGATCTTAGGTGATGTGGCCATTTGTGTAAATCCAACAGATGAACGTTTTTTATCGGTGATTGGCAAGGAAGTTATTGTGCCAATCATCAACAGAAAAATACTAATTATTGCCGATGAATATGTAACAGTAGATTTTGGTACCGGTGCATTAAAAGTAACACCGGCACATGATAAAAATGATAATGAGCTTGGTAAAAGACATAACCTAAAAGCATTAAATACTTTGGATGCGGAAGGGAAATTTACCATTGAAGATTTGATGGATGAAGACCCAAGTGAGCAGGTTTATGGTTATGTAGGAATGGACAGATTTGTGCTTCGCAAAAAAATTGCAGAAGAAATTGCCGCAATTAATCAACTACTAAAAACAGAGGATTATAAAGGGCAGGTTGGAACTAGTGAAAGAACAGGTGCGGTGATTGAAAGCAGGCTTTCGTTGCAGTGGTTTATGGACATGAAAAAGTTCATTGCGCTTAACCCGGAGATTGCATCTGCAGTGGCGGAAGAAAGAATAAAATTTCATCCAAACAAAGCCAAGAATACTTACGCACATTGGATGGACAACATTAAAGACTGGTGCATAAGCAGGCAGCTTTGGTGGGGCCAACAAATACCTGCTTGGTATGATGAAGGGGGAAATTTTTATGTTGCTGAAAGTCTTGAGGCATTACATAACTCGCAACCTGAAACCCGCAACTTAAAACTTATTCAGGATGAAGATTGTCTTGATACTTGGTTTTCCTCATGGCTTTGGCCAATGGAAGTTTTTAAAGGAATAAGCAACCCCAATAATACAGAAATAAATTACTATTACCCAACGACAACGCTTGTTACAGGGCAGGACATTATTTTCTTTTGGGTAGCAAGAATGGTGATGGCAGGTTATGCATTTAAACAAGAATTGCCTTTTAAAGATGTTTATTTCACAGGAATGGTACGGGATAAACAAGGCAGAAAAATGAGTAAGCAATTAGGTAACTCGCCAGATTTACTCGGCTTGATTGATCAATACGGCGCCGATGCTGTGAGGTTTGGAATTATGATTGCATCGCCGGCAGGAAACGATATTTTATTTGAAGAAAGTGCATTGGAACAAGGAAGAAATTTTAATAATAAAATGTGGAATGCGTTGAAGTTGGTGAAGATGTGGGAGGAAAGGACGATTGACTATGGACGACAGACGACGGACGACCGACAACCTGATTTTGGTAGAAGTGATCTGTTGTCAGTGGTCAGTGGTCAGTGGCCTATTACCTGGTTTGAAAACAGATTGAACGAAGTTCGATTAGAGGTGAACGAAATGCTGAACCAGTTTAAATTAAGTGAAGCATTAAAGGTTATTTATTCATTGATATGGGATGACTTTTGTAGCTGGTATTTAGAATGGGTGAAGCCAGGTTTTGAACAGCCGATTGATAAAATAGTTTACGACAAAACGGTTGGCTTTTTTACACAATTAATGGAACTATTACATCCTTTTATGCCATTTGTTACAGAAGAAATTTACCATTTGTTAGATGAAAGAAATGATGACCTGTGTGTAAAGGTTACCCTAGAAAATTCCGTTACTGACAGCAGCATTTTGAAAGAAGGCGCATTATTAAAAAATATTATTTCAGGGCTAAGGGATATGCGAAATAAAAACCAAATAAAACCAAAAGAAAAAATAAAACTGCATATAGATACGAGTGAAAATGATGTGTATAAAAGCATAGAAAGTATTCTTGCAAAGCAGGTAAACAGCGAATCTATAACTTATGTTAAAGATGCGGTTGCAGGAACAATAACAACTGTAATTGGGAAAGATAAATTTTATATAGAAACGGAGCAACCTTTAAATGTTGCAAGTCAGCAGGAAGATCTTGAAAAAGAATTAAATCACCTTAAAGGATTTTTAATAAGCGTAGAAAAGAAACTGGGAAATGAAAAATTTGTAGCCAATGCGAAGCCCGAAGTTTTGGCATTGGAGCAAAAGAAAAAAACAGATGCGGAAGAAAAGTTGAGGATTATTGAAGAAAGCTTAAAAGTTATATCAAACTAAAAAAATTATCTATGAAAAACATTATTATTCTTGTCCTTTTTTTGTGTTTTATTAATGTAGTTTCCTTTGGACAAACACAAATGGAAATGAACCAGCAGGCCAGTACAAACTTTAAAAAAGCAGATGCTAAAATGGCACTTATTTATAAAAAAGTACAAAAAGAAACACCTAGCGACATTGATAAAAAATTATTGCTTGATGCCCAAAGAACATGGATAAAATATAAAGAAGCGCATTGTAAATCTGCATCTGCAAGCTATAAAGGTGGCAGTATACAGCCGCTTATATATTACAACTGCTTAACGGAAATAACCAATGAAAGAATTAAGCAGCTTAATATTTATTTAGGTATAAATTAGTTATTTACACTACATGTTAAATATTTTAAGTAGTTTTTTTTAGCTTAAAAACTTCTTTAAATTGTATAATGAAAATTAAAAAATTACTTTTTGTTGTCTTTATAGCAGCCTGTTCAATGAGTGCTGCAGCACAAAAAAACACAACGAAATCATTTGTAAAATTTAAAGTACCAAAACTTACCACAATGCTTGGCCCTTTTAAAGATACCAGTTACATTTTGCCCGAAATGGCAGATAGTATTATTGGGCTACCTCTAAAAATAACTGATGCTAAAAATGTAGCTTATTTAATTTCGTCGTACCAGTTTTTATACAAAAAAATTGTTACGACCGAAGATGAAAATACCGGAAAAACAAGCAAAATATCTTCCATAAAATCTTCCTTATTTAAGACCGCTTCCCTTCCTACAATTTGGTTAAATGCAGTAAGGGAAAATTTAAAGTCGGGAGAAGAATTGTACTTTTTTGCGGTAGTTGTCAAGGACCCTCAGGGTAGAATAATGTATGCGCCAGATTTAAAATTGATATTAAAATAATGGAAATTAAGATTGCAACGGCACAGGATTTACATGTAATACAAAAACTTGCAGAAACGATATGGCCAATATCTTATGCGGGCATAATTACCGGTGAGCAAATAAACTATATGCTCAAATTAATTTATAACCCACAAGCATTAAAAATACAATTCGAAAAAGGTCATCAATTCGTAATTGCTTTTACAAATGATATTCCTATTGGCTTTGCATCTTTTTCCCAAAAATCTGAAAAAGAATCTTCAACATTTAGATTACATAAATTATATGTCCTCACCACACATCATACAAAAGGCATAGGCAGTTTTTTGTTAGATTATGTTTGCACACAAAGTAAAAACGCCAGGGGCAATTTGCTTGAATTAAATGTAAATAAATCTAACCCTGCAACAATATTTTACGCCAAAAAAGGGTTTCAAGTTTTTAAAGAAGAAATATTAGAAATTGAAAATGGCTATGTAATGGATGATTATGTAATGGTAAAAGTATTATAATTGTTAGGCTTACTTACTTTCACTTTTATCAAAAAAGTTTTTAAAAAACATCAGTTGGTATCCTACCGCATTAGCCCAATAAGACCAGTCATGCTTTCCAGGTCTTTCAATATAATCATGCGCAATTTTTAGCTTATTCATTTTTTCGTGGGTTGCTTTGCTCATACTGCAAATAAAATCCTGCACACCACAATCTATTATTATCGCCAAAGAATCTTTGGGCTTTTTTTCAATTATACTTAAAACACTAAACTCATTATAATAGGTTTTGTTACTTTCATAATCACCCAATCTTTTATCAACATCATATCCTTTGGTAATACTTGCTACGTTTAAAGCGCCACTCATACTACCACAGGCACCAAAAGTTTCAGAATGACGAAATGCAATAAAGATTGCACCATGGCCTCCCATACTTAACCCTGCAATAGCTCTATATTTTCTTCCTTTTATTGTTTTATAATTTGCATCAACATATGCAGGAACTTCAATTCCAATATGGGTTTCGTATTTAAAAGTTGTATCTACAGGACTATCAAAATACCAACTTGTAGAAGCGCCATCAGGACAGACTACTAAGATTTTATATTGATCAGCATAAGCCTGTAAAGCAGGAACTTTTTTTATCCAGTTTGCAAAATTTCCATAAGCCCCATGCAACAAATAAACTACCGGAAAATCTTTTTCTTTTTGATATGAATCCGGTTTTATGACGACTGCCTTTATATTTTTATGCATAGCATTACTGTAGATAGAAACGGTATCTACAGCTGCAAAGGAAATAACCGTAAAGGAAATTATATTTATAAAAAGTAGTAAAATATTTTTCATTTTTTAAAATAATGTAAAAAAATAAAACCCATATTAAAGAAATTTTTTAAATATATGTATAAAAGCTAATTTTTTTTCAATATACCAATTTCAATGTATCATTTATAATAACCATCACAAATAAAATATGCAAATACCCAATATTCTCAAACTTGCTTAATTTATTAAAGTGAAAATTATAATAGGAATCCATATTTTCTTCCACAACTTTCAGCATAAAATCAAACTCGCCGGAAATACTGTAACACTCAATAATCTCATTCATTTCATTGATGGCATTTATAAATTTCGTGCCTGCATTTTTACTGTGCGCTTTCAACGATACATAACAAATCACCATTAGCCCACGTTTTACTTTACTGTGATTTACAAGCGTTACGTATTGTTTTATGATCCCGTCATTTTCCATTCGCTTTATGCGCTCATGCACCGGTGTGGTACTTAAGTGTATTTTTTCTGAAATTTCCTTTACAGTAATTCGTGCATTTTGCTGAAGCAATGCTAAAATAGAAAGATCCTTTGCATCAATTGATAAA
>JANLVW010000417.1:0-1825 GCA_031364205.1 Ferruginibacter sp. | reverse complement strand
AAAATGC
Organism: Ferruginibacter sp.; assembly: GCA_031364205.1. Classification (GTDB taxonomy): domain Bacteria; phylum Bacteroidota; class Bacteroidia; order Chitinophagales; family Chitinophagaceae; genus Ferruginibacter. The sequence continues at coordinate 1,818 of JANLVW010000417.1, read as the reverse complement.
CTACGAAGAAAGAACCTGCATATTCTCCAAAATGCATACGTGCATTTAGCCCGGATTGAAACATGAGGGCTAACCGAAGCAAAACAGAAACAGCTATAAAAACGATAAAAACAAAACCTACCGGTATAAATTTTTTACTGAAAATTTTAATCAATTTTATAAATTTTTAGAAACTGTAAAATTTAGTATTTACGGCAAGTTAACTACTTAGAAAAATATTCTGTTTTAATATCTGTATTTAATTAAAAAGCCGGATGTTTTTACACCCGGCTTTAAATTATCTAATTAAATTTTTTAAAAACTTTCTTTCTTTTCTTCCATCCATTTATTTCTTCCCCAGTTTTTTATTACATGTTTTTCGCTGTGGTATGATGATCTTACCAAAGGTCCACTTTCCACATAATCCAATCCTAACTGGTAACCTATTTCTCTGTATTCTGCAAACTCATCAGGATGAATAAATCTTTCTACAGCCAAATGTTTTTTTGTAGGCTGTAGGTACTGGCCAATAGTAACAACATCTACCCCACTGTTATATAAATCTTTCAATGTTTGAACAACTTCTTCTTTAGCTTCTCCCAAACCTAACATTATACCGCTTTTAGTACGCATGCCGCCTTCTTTTAAAATTTTTAAAGTCTCCATGCTCTGCCAATATTTGGCTTGTATGCGAACCTGTTTCGTAAGCCTTTCAGTTGTTTCAATGTTGTGGCTTACTACATGTGGTGCAGCATCTATTATTCTTTGAATGTTGTGCTTTTCAGCTTTAAAGTCTGGTATTAGTGTTTCTAAAGTTGTATCAGGATTTAAAGCGTAAACAGCTTTAATGGTATTTTCCCAAATAATGCTTCCACCATCTTTTAGTTCATCTCTATCAACAGAAGTAATAACTGCATGTTTTACTTTCATTAAATGAATAGCCTCTGCAACACGTTGTGGTTCGTCCCAATCCACTGCGTCAGGTCTTCCTGTTGCTACAGCACAAAACCCACAACTGCGTGTACATATGTTTCCAAGAATCATGAATGTTGCAGTGCCCGCACCCCAACATTCACCCATGTTAGGGCAATTTCCACTCTCGCAGATTGTATGAAGTTTATGGGTGTCTACCAGATTTCTAACATGCTTGTATTCTTCGCCAATAGGAAGTTTTACACGTAGCCAATTTGGTTTTTTTATTTTTTGTTCTTCTGTTGATATATTGGAATCCATACTTGGGTTATAATTTCATTATGCGCAAAGATACAGCGGATGCACTATTTTCTTTTGCCAAACATAATCGTTACGTATGCTGAAAAGAAAAACTTTTCGTGTTTGGTAAAAGCCATTTGAGGAATTGCTTTGCTGTAAACTTCTGCTACTACGCCAACTTCCAGCGCATTAATCATTTCATTATATTTTCCATAATCAAAACGCAAACCGGCTTTTGCATATGCACCTGGTGTTACTTTTAATTTATTAAAACCGGTGCCAAAGTTTGGTCCGCTTACAGGGTCTTGAGTTAAAAACCTTGTGCTGTCATCTGCTAAACCTTTAAAAATTTGTATGCCCGCACTATCATACCCGAGCAAATATGGTCTTAACAATCCAATACTTATTCCCCCGCCAACATTTCCACTTACGCTTACTCCATTTTTATTGCCTTTGTTGCCAAGTAAAAATTGTTGCTGTACACCCAATTTTACAGGATAAAAATAATTAATCTTCCCATAAATAAATGGTCCTGCGTTGCTGCTTTGGCTAAATTGTTTTTCTTCTTTTGGATGTTTTCTTTCAGAAATATCCAGCTGAAAAAGCAAAGCTTTTTTTACAGACTGA
>JANLVW010000403.1:0-1041 GCA_031364205.1 Ferruginibacter sp. | reverse complement strand
GCAAATGGAGATTATTTAGTTATTCAGGATGCAGATCTTGAGTACAATCCTGAGGAATACAAAATTTTGTTGCAACCACTGGAAGATGAAGTTGCAGATGTGGTTTATGGCAGCAGGTTTATTGGTGGCAAACCCCATCGTATACTTTTTTTCTGGCACACAATAGGGAATAAATTTCTTACCCAATTATCAAATATGTTTGCCAACCTTAACCTGAGTGATATGGAAACCTGTTACAAAATGTTTAGGGTAGAAGTTATAAAATCTATAAAATTAAAAGAACAGCGTTTTGGTTTTGAGCCTGAGGTAACACAAAAAATTGCACATATTCCAAATATCAGAATTTATGAAGTTGGTATTTCTTATCACGGCAGAACTTATCTTGAAGGAAAAAAAATTGGCTGGAAAGATGGTGTTAGAGCAATATTTTGTATTGTAAAATACGGACTTTTTAAAATGCTATAAGTTCTATTTTTTACTGAGTTTGAAAAATTATTTTAAATTATTTTACGTACTGAAAAAAACAAAAATATAATTGTACACAGTCTTTCTTTATGATACAATTAAATTTTATAATACAATACCAACAATAAAAATAACTTAGAAATTACTTAAATTTTTGTAGCTATCATAATCAACCTTGGTGAAGTTTTGGCATTGTATTTATTAAAGTCATAATCACCAAAAACTTCTTTTATTTTAAGACTGTGTTTTCCAAACATCGCTTCAAAATTTTGTAAAGAAAATTTAGAAACTTTCTCTGTGTATTGCAAAGGTTTTGCAAGTTGTATATCTTCTACAGAAATTTTTTTATAGAAATGTTTTTCATCAAACCATTTGCTTATATGGTATTCAGAGCTTCCAATAGTTTGCGTACTTTCCGCAACGGAGTGATGTGCAGAAAATTCAACATTTAAAAAATCCATAATGAAAATACCATCCGGCTTCAGTGATGTAGTAATGGTTCTAATGGCATTATCATGTTCACGTTGTGTATTAAAATAACCAAAGCTGGTAAAAAAATTAAAGGCAATATGAAAA
>JANLVW010000375.1:0-2702 GCA_031364205.1 Ferruginibacter sp. | reverse complement strand
GCAATAAGAGATGAAATAAAAAGCAGAGGAAGGAATTAGGTGCTTGGTGTAGGATGAACATTAAAAGATTTAAAACACCTAACATGTTTTTAATACTTAGAACAATTGCTGAAAATGCTGATTTTAAAGACCTGGTAGTTTTGCTTGATGAGTTTTTAGAAAAGAGAGATGGTGAAGACTATTCATTTTATTGACAGTTTAATAAGCTTGATAATATAAAAAATACAGTAGTATGTTACCACCAAAAAGAACCTGTTGGGTGTGGTGCATTAAAAAAATATACTGAAACCACTGTAGAAATTAAGCGCATGTTCGTTCAGCCAACATTTAGAGGAAAAGGAGCAGCCACAATAATTTTACAGGGACTGGAAAAATGGGCGATCGAAAATAATTACCGTTCCGCAATATTGGAGACAGTTAAAACCCCGCCCGAAGCCATTGCCCTTTACACAAAAAATGGCTACACAGTAATACCTAATTTTGGTCCGTATAAAAACATAGAGAACAGTATTTGTATTCACAAGAACTTGTAACTGAATAACACACTTTTTCATGGTTATTTTCGTAAATGCTAAAATTAATATTGGTTTAAATATTATTGGAAAAAGGAGTGATGGATATCATGATCTTGAAACTATATTTTATCCCGTTGCGGTAAAAGATGTTTTGGAAATTATTTCTTCCAATAATGAATCTTATCAGGATATCATTTTCACCTCATCCGGTAATGATGTAAATGTTACAGACGTAAATAATTTATGTGTGAAAGCATTTCATTTAGTTAAAAACGATTTTCCTCAATTGCCGGATGTTAAAATACATCTTCATAAGCATATTCCAATAGGAGCAGGCATGGGTGGCGGTTCCGCAGATGCTTCTGCCGTTTTATTGTTGTTGAACAAACAGTTTGACTTAGCTATTTCAGAAAACAAATTGATGGAATATGCATTAAAACTTGGCAGTGATTGTCCTTTTTTTATTATGAATAAACCAAGTTTTGCAGCAGGCCGAGGAGAAAAGTTAGAAGGAGTGAATATTGATTTGTCAGGTTATAAAATATTAATTGTTCACCCGGGTATCCATGTAAATACGACTGAATCATTTAAAGATTTAAGCCCGAATAACTTTTCTGCAGCCGGGGAATTACAGCAAAATATACAGACTGATATTTATGCCTGGAAAACTTTTATTAAAAATGGTTTTGAATTATCCGTATTCAAACAATTTCCTGAAATAGCCGCAATAAAAAGTAAATTATACGAAGCAGGTGCAATATATAGCAGCATGAGTGGCAGTGGCAGCGCCGTTTTTGGAATATTTTCTGAAGATTCTACTACAGAAAATATTAAATTTCCTCCCCATTACTTTTGCCAACTAGTTTAAAGCTCTATCTTTGGATTATCAAAACATTAATCGCAATATCTTATTTTCTCAGCAATCATTTGGATCTGCTTAACCATCGAGGTTAATTTCTTTTACTTCCCTTTTTAATTGGAAAGGAAGCACTTTTGTCTCCATCAAATTACTAATTTCTTAAAACAACTATCATGAATATGACCATTCATGCAACAGCCACAACCAACCATTTTATAAATTTAGAAAATGAGTATGGTGCCCACAATTATCATCCTTTACCTGTCGTTTTAAACAAAGGAAAAGGTGTTTATGTTTGGGATGTAGAAGGTAAAAAATACTACGACTTTTTAAGCGGTTACTCTGCGGTAAACCAGGGACACTGTCACCCTAAAATAATTGCGGCATTACTGGAACAGGCACAAAAACTTACCCTTACTTCAAGGGCCTTTCACAGTGATAGACTTGGTGAATACGAAAAATTTATAACAGCTTATTTTGGTTACGATAAAGTATTGCCAATGAACACCGGTGTGGAAGCTGTAGAAACTGCGATGAAACTTTGCAGAAAATGGGCGTACGAAATAAAAGGCATTCCTAAAAACATGGCAAAAATTATTGTGTGTGATAATAATTTTCATGGTCGCACATTGGGCGTTATTTCTTACAGCACAGATCCTTCTTCAACAAAAGGTTTTGGTCCTTTTTTACCGGGCTTTGAAAATATTCCTTTTAATGATACCGTTGCTTTAGAAAAAGCTTTTCAGGATAAAAATGTAGCCGCTTTTTTATTTGAACCGATACAGGGTGAAGCAGGCGTAGTAGTCCCTGATGCTTGTTATTACACTAAAGTAAAAAAACTTTGCAAGCAATACAATGTGTTGATGGTTGCTGATGAAATACAGACAGGTCTTTGCAGAACCGGTGATTTACTTGCTATATGCGCAGAAGGTGTAAAAGCAGATATTTTAATATTAGGAAAGGCTTTAAGTGGTGGCGTATTGCCGGTAAGTGCTGTGCTTTGCAACAACGAAATAATGATGACCATAAAACCAGGTGAACATGGCAGTACATATGGTGGAAATCCTTTGGCCTGTGCTGTTGCTATGGAAGCTTTACAAGTGTTAAAAGATGAAAATATGGCTGAAAATGCAGAGAATATGGGACAATTATTAAGATCTGAATTAGCCAAATTAAAGTCTCCTTTAATAAAAACCATTCGTGGTAAAGGTTTGTTGAATGCAATTGTGATTGACGATTCACCTGAAAGTGAAACTGCATGGAACCTGTGTGTTGAGTTTGCAAAGAATGGTTTGCTAGCAAAACCTACGCATGGAAATATTATTCGT
>JANLVW010000329.1:0-1414 GCA_031364205.1 Ferruginibacter sp. | reverse complement strand
AGACAATGGAAAAGCATTTGAATTGTATCCCATAATTGGTAAGTTTAATTATGTTATTGCAAGAGTTATTATCAACAATAAAATATACCTGCTGGATGCTTCAAGAAAAAAACTTGGATTTAATTACCTGCCACAATACTGCTACAACGGGTATGGAAGATTAATTAATGAAACCCCAAATGTGGTAAATTTATTTGCTGATAGTTTGATGGAGAGCAAAGTGACTTCCATTTTTATTTCGAACAGCGAAAATGGTAAAAATATCTTGGGTTCCTTCAATTCAAACCTTGGTTATTACGAGTCGTATAATTTTAGAGAAGATACTAAAGACAATGAAATAGACAACTATTTTAAGAAGATAAAAAATGGATTTGGTTATGATATTATTTTAACCAATAACAGATTGGATTCCCTTAAAAATCCTGACGAAAAATTAAACATCAGTTATGATTTTTCATTCAACTTTAATGAGGATATAGTTTACTTTAATCCATTATTTGGCGAAGCTTACAAAACCAATCCGTTTACTGCTGCAACACGCAATTACCCTGTAGAAATGCCCTATAAAACGGAAGAAGTTATTGTAGTTAATATGGAGATCCCGAAAGGATATAAAATAGATGAAATGCCTAAATCTACCAGAATGAAATATAATGATGATGAAGGGTTATTTGAATACATTATATCCAAGGACGCTACCAATATTTACCTTAAATGTATTTTAAAATTTAATAAAGCTATTTTCTCTTCTGAGGATTATGAATCGTTAAGAGAATTTTACGGACATATTGTAAAAAAACAAAGTGAGCAGGTTGTATTTAAAAAGATTAATTAATACCATGAAAAATTTACTCATAGCAATACTGTTTTTAGGTAGTTTTAAAAGTTTTGGCCAAAAATATAATGCATCGACTATACCCGATTCATTAAAAAAAAATGCAGATGCTGTAAAACGTTTTGAAGAATTAAGGGTCACCATTAAATCAAAATCAAAAGCAGTAATAATTCATAAATATGCCATTACCATTTTAAATGAAGAAGGAGCAAAATTTGCTTTGTACCAAAATGATTATGATAAACTTCAAAGCCTCGAAAATATTTCAGGACATCTTTATGATGCATCAGGCAAAGAAATAAAATCTGTAAAGAAAAAAGATATTGCCGATTATTCTGCCTTTGATAATGTTAGCCTTATTTCTGATAACAGAATTAAACGGCATAACTTTTATCACAACCAATATCCATACACAGTAGAATATGAGGATGAGCAGGACCTCAACAGTATTTTCTTTTTACCAAGATGGAACCCTTTAGAAGATACCAGATTAAGCGTGGAGCAAAGTTCGTTTTTTGTAGAAACACCGATAGATTTTGAATTAAGAATAAAACAAATGGTTTTTAAGGAAAAGCCTTC
>JANLVW010000310.1:0-1048 GCA_031364205.1 Ferruginibacter sp. | reverse complement strand
TTTATACCAGTAAAGACGATGCAAAAATCCCCATGTTTATCATCAATAAAAAAGGTATAAAAAAAGACGGCAGCAATGTTACGTTGTTATATGGCTATGGCGGGTTTAATATAAATCTAGAGCCTGCATTTAGCGCAACGCTACTACCTTTTTTGGATGCCGGTGGCGTGTATGCACAGGCAAATCTTAGAGGTGGTGGTGAGTATGGCGAAAAATGGCACCAGGCAGGAATGTTGTTCAACAAGCAAAATGTTTTCGATGATTTTATTGCTGCAGGCGAGTATTTAATAAAAGAAAATTATACCACTTCAGCAAGGCTTGCACTCCGTGGCGGCAGCAATGGCGGGTTGTTGGTAGGTGCAGTTATAAACCAGCGGCCAGATCTTGCACGTGTAGCCATACCACAAGTTGGTGTAATGGATATGCTGCGTTTTCACAAATTCACCATTGGGTGGAACTGGATTGCAGATTACGGCAGCAGCGAAAAAGACGAAGCAAACTTTAAAAACCTCTATGCATTTTCGCCACTGCACAATGTAAGTACCACTGCAAATTATCCATCTACTTTGGTAACCACTGCAGATCATGATGACCGTGTGGTGCCTGCGCATTCCTTTAAATACATTGCCACCATGCAGGAAAAATACAAAGGCAAAAATCCGCTGCTCATCCGCATAGATACCAACAGCGGCCATGGCGCCAGCAACACAAAAAAGAACATCGAAACCATTGCGGATATCTACTCCTTTATTTTTAGCGAAATGGGTGTAGTGCCAAAGTTGTAAAAGGTTATTTATTATTTTACCAAAATGTTCAGCATTCACTTATTGAGTGCTGAACATTTTTTTTATTTGGAGTCTCCAACTTCGCTTTCTTTTTTAAATACTCAATACTAACTACTCAATACTGTTTTGAACGCCATCGAGTGAAGCTTTGCTCAACAGTGGTCCCGCTATCCGCTATTACTCCGGCACAAGGCTAACGCACAAAAACCTTCACCGTGGTAGCCACTGCTATCGGGCGTAGATGCTGAGCTGGGGAATCATTT
>JANLVW010000280.1:0-3199 GCA_031364205.1 Ferruginibacter sp. | reverse complement strand
CTGTTACATAATAGCCTTTTGCTTTTATATGACTGATAACTTTTTGTTGCTGTCTTTTCCAGTCATTACCCAATACAAGCCGTAAATCCAGCACAGCAGTTGCAGTTGTAGGGATTTGGTTGGAAGCCATTTTGCCTACATTACCGCTTTGCATGCCATTTATATTTAAAGATGGTTGGTTAATGGCTTCACTTAGTGAAAGTCCCTGCATTTCAATATTTGTTATTCCCAGTTCTTTTTTCATTTGATCATCAACTCGTGGCACTTCATAGAGTGCTTTTTTTTCTGATGGTTTTAATGCCGTTACATCATCATAAAATCCTTTAATGGTTACCCTGCCATTTTCGTCCTTCATGGAGGCTAATAATTTTACCAGCATCATGGCAGGGTTGGGTGCCCAGTTGCCGTAATGCCCGCTGTGTAAAGGTCTTTTGGAAGCATATACCGTTAGGTCAATATGGGTATCGCCACGAACACCAAATACAATTTGTTTTTTTCCTGACTGATGTACAGGTCCGTCGCATATAATCCACAAGTCAGACTGAAGTAAAGTTTTGTACTTTTCCAGCACTTCATTCAGGTGGGTAGAACCAGCTTCTTCTTCCCCTTCAAAGAAAAATTTAATATTACAGGCAGGCATTAACCCGCTTTTACTGATGGCGGCATAACCATTTAAAATAGCATCTATTCCTGCTTTGTCGTCAGATGCGCTGCGGGCATATATTCGCCAGTTTTGTTTGTATTTTCCATCTGCCGGGAAACCAATATTGCTACCGTTATTATCTATTGCATCGGAAAATAATTTTGGTTCAAAAGGCTGCAGCCCCTTTGCCCATTGAGCAGGGTTTACAGGCTGCCCATCGTAATGTGCATAAAAAATTAAAGTTTGTTTTGCGCTGGGTACCATTACTTCGCCATAAACCACAGGCGTTACCCCTGCAGTATTTGCGGTTAAAAGCTGTACTTTTTCGATCCCTCTTTTGTTCATCATTGCCATTATAAAAGCGGCAGTTTTTTGCTGCCCTGCAGCATCAGCAGCAACATTGGGTATGGCAACAAATTCAGAAAATTCATTAATTATATTGCCCCCATTTTTTATTCCATAGTTTCTTATCATTAATACGTCCGGTGATTGACCCGAAACAAATTCACCCATAAAAAAAACCAACAGAAAAAGGAAAGCATATTGTTTCATAAAATTATTTTAGCATAAAAATTATCTTTAATTGCAGCCTTATACTGCAGCAATTAAAGGTTTTTAAAGAATTGGCTGAGGAATATTTTTTTGGATGTAAAAATTCTCTTACTCTATCATTAAAGATAAAATAAAAAGTAGGATTTTTTTGACTGTTGAATTTAATAAAAAACTACTTGCACAATAAATATCAGCAGCGGAAGATGTGGTAATAACAAAAATTAATTTTCTTTTTTTTGGCTGATATAATTGACAATACGAATACTGCAGAATGCAAAAGAACTATTAATTCTATCAAAATTAGTTTTGAAAGACTGCTGCTTAAATGAAATTTAATTTTTTAGCATTAATTGTGCTGGGAGGAGATTAAAGTAAAAGAAATATTATCGACTGCATTAATTCTTGGGTAATAATGCTATCGCAATGTTTAAAAAACGGACAATAAAGATTGTTGAAATAAACTTATGAGTTCAATTTTATTTTTAATAAAATCCCTCTTCAAAAGTTTGCATATTCAACTTAAATGATGAACTTTTAAAAAATTAAAATATTTAAATCCCAATCTGATATAAAATCTTTAAGCTATTCATTTTGATAAAAGACAATTTCATAAAAGCTCTCTCTACTTATACCGAAGTTATAGGGAAGTTATAGGGAACTTATGCCCTAGTAAGACCTGTTATTCCCCATCGATACTACTACTAAACTATACCATAATCTTCCGGACGTGTTATGTCATGAATATTCAGTCTAAAGAATGCTTAGTTTAAAACACTTGCATCTTTTTCTATCACGGCTTTTTCTTCTTCTTTAATTTTTGCCCAGCCTCCTAATATATTTCGCACATTGTTTATGCCTTCCTTTTTTAGTATAGAAAGAGCAATCACACTCCGATAGCCACCTGCGCAATGAACATATAAATTTTCTTCCTCTTCAAACTGCGCAAGCAGCGCCACATCAGTCATATCGCTTAGTGGTAGGTTTACCGAGCCTTTTAAATGCCCATCGGCATGTTCTATTTCTGTGCGAACATCCACAATAACTAAGTTAGGGTCATGAGGTATGTCCATCATCAGCTCATCAGGCTCTACATCAATAATCATATCTGTTTTTTCTCCAGCATTGCGCCATGCTTCAAAGCCTCCGCTTAATACACCATTCATTTTATCAAAACCAACCCTTGCAAGCCGTATCACGGTTTCTTCTTCTTTGCCTGCGGGAGTTATTAAAATAATTTTTTTATCAAAAGGTAACAGGCTGCCCGCCCATTCTGCAAAGCGCCCTTCGAGCCCAATAAACAGAGAGCCCGGTATAAAACTTTCGGTAAATTCTGTGGCAGGGCGTGTATCTAAAATTACTGCATCTTCTTTTGCAAGTTGTTTAAACTGTTCAATGCTCAGAGTTTGTATACCTCTGGTTTTTACAACATCAATGGCTTCGTAACCTTTTTGATTTATGCTTGCATTTACAGCAAAATATACAGGTGCTGTTCTTAGGCCAGTTGTTACAGAGGTAATAAAATCTTCTTTGGATTGGGGTTGCAGGGCATGATTATTTCTTCTTTCATCAGCAATAGTACTAAACGTATTGGGACCAAGATTTTTACCGCAACTGCTGCCGGGCCCATGTGCGGGGTACACAATTACATCATCTGGCAATGGTAATATTTTCGTTGTAAGTGTATCATACATTATGCCTGCTAGTTCTTCGCTGCTCATGTCGCCGCTGCTAAGGTCAGGTCTGCCTACATCATTTACAAACAAAGTATCTCCGGTAAATATTGCATGGGGTTTGCTTTTTTCATCCATTAATAAATAGCAGGTGCTTTCAAGTGTGTGGCCGGGCGTATGTATCGCGTTTAAAGTTAAACTGCCTAATTTGTATGTTTGTCCGTCTGCTGCATTCTCTATCTTAAAATTTGTCTTTGCACCGGGTCCGTATATAATAGGTGCACCTGTTGCATTACTCAAATCAATATGCCCGCTTACAAAATCTGCATGAAAA
>JANLVW010000278.1:0-1376 GCA_031364205.1 Ferruginibacter sp. | reverse complement strand
TCCGTTACTGTTGTACATTGTTTCCCACATATCAGCGAGCAATTTTTCAAGCCCTTCATATTCAGTGGTAATATCTGCAGCAATTTTGCGTAAAACAGGTGAGCCGTATGCAACAATAGGAAGAATCATGTTATAGTATTTCTTATTTTTTATTAATACAAAATTATAAAATTTCTATTGGTTGTGTTCCATGTATGCCTGTAACATAATTGTTGCCGCAATAACATCCACATTACCTTTTATCTGTCTGTCTTTTTTCTTCATGCCCATATCAAACATTGCATGTACAGCCATTTTAGAAGTATACCTTTCATCAACAGTTTTTACCAGAATTTGTGGAAAAGCTTTTTGTAATCGTTCAATTGCATTTTTTGCCGGCGCTGTGCCATGGGTTTCAGTCTCATCTAAATTTAGGGGCAATCCAATAATTATTAATTCAACTTTTTCAGTAATAAAATAATTTTTTAAAAATGGAATTAATTCGTGCGAATTTATTGTCTGCAATCCTGTAGCTATTATTTGTAGCGGATCTGTAACAGCAATACCCGTGCGTTTTTTGCCATAATCTATTGCCAGTATTCTTGCCATTTAAAAAATTATTGTTCGGTTAAAATTGTAAAATCTTTAGAAAATAATGGCTGCTCTTTGTAAAGTATATCCATAAAGTCTTCACCATAAACAGCTAGATATTCTAAAATATTGTCTACCCTTTCCTGTAAATTATTTAATGGGTTTACATGAGATTTTATTTTTTTTATTTGTCTTTGCTGCGCCTCAAACTTTTTCTTTTCAGCCTTAAGCATTTTCTTTTCTAAAATTACAAGCTTATTAAGTGCCTGCGTTTTTAGTGCATGTACATGGCTATTTAATGTGTTATCAATTACAACGGCAACCTCTTTAATTTTATCGTATATATTTTTAACTGCTTCTTTCTCTTTTTTAATATCAAGCTTAATTTTAGTTTCTCTCAAAACTATTTCTTCTAAAAGTTTCTTTTCAGTTTTAAAAATATCGGTCTGAATAAACCCGAGAGATTTTATTTTATGTGCTGTTTTTTTATCAATAAGGGTAAACGAGTTTCTTAAAATTAACGGAGGAAAAAAAGTATTTACTTCCTTAAAAACGTCTTTTAATTCCAGCCAATAAGCTATCTCTCCTCCCCCGCCAATAAAAGCAATGTTTGGTAAAATACTTTCCTGATAAACGGGCCGAAGAATAACATTGGGGCTAAATCTTTCTGCATTTGTATTTATTTCTGACTCCATTTCTGTTTCAGAAAAAAATAAATCTGTATTGGCAACTTTATATCCATTGTTATTTATTTCTATCCTTTCCCGGATATTATCTTTTAAATAAAAAAGATTTATCTCTCTGCC
>JANLVW010000260.1:0-1324 GCA_031364205.1 Ferruginibacter sp. | reverse complement strand
TCCGTTATGCTGCTGTCTGCTTCTTTTCTTTCTTTATTATCTGTATGCAGCATTTCTGCAAATGCCTTTGCTTTCTCAATATCTTTTTCGATAAAAAGCTGCACTGCCTTTTTTGCATCGTCCATTCTGCCCGCAGCATTAACTCTTGGGGCAATTATGAAAACTACATTGGTAATTGTCATTATTTTACTGATGCCTCCAAGCTCCATTAATGCTTTAATGCCTGGTAATGGATTCGTATTTATTTTAATTAAACCATGGTAGGCTAATATTCTGTTTTCACCCGTCATTGGGACAATATCCGCAGCAATGGCTGTAGCAACAAGATCTAAATATTTGTAAACAATATCTTCAGGCTGATTATAATGTATTGCGAGAGCAGTCATCAATTTAAATCCAACGCCACAACCACATAAATCTTTATAAGGATATAAACAATCAATTTGCTTGGGATTAAGTATTGCAACAGCATTAGGAATAATATTACCAGGTAAATGGTGATCGCAAATAATAAAATCAATGCCCAGCGTATTTGCATATTCAATAAGTTCTACTGATTTTATACCACAGTCCAAGCAAATAATTAATGTAAAATTATTTGCTGCTGCAAAGTCAATTCCCGCTTTGCTTACTCCATAACCTTCCCGGTATCTATGCGGAATGTAAAAATCTAAATTTTGTGGATTGTATATTTCGCAAAGAAAACTAAACATACTTGCAACGGACGTAGTTCCATCAACATCATAATCACCAAAAATTAAAATTTTTTCGTTAAATGAAATTGCATTACTAATTCTTCCAACAGCCTTGGCCATATCCTTCATTAAAAAAGGATTATGTAATTGCGTCAGCAAAGGCACAAAATATTTTTCAGAACTGTCGTAATCCTCAAAATTTCTTTGGGTGAGTATTTTACAAATTGTGCTGCTAACTTTTAATTTGTTTTGCAGATTTGCTGTTTTCTCAACATTGTATGAAAGTATGTTCCATCTTTTTTCCAATGGTATTAAAATTTTCTGTCTGTTGTATATCGTACCAAATCTTTAAGTGCATTGCCAACATCCGAAGTTGGGTAATTATCAATTATCGCCAGAGCTTGATCTCGGTAATCAAGCATTTTTTGTTCTGCATATTTTATTCCTCCCGTACTAACAACTATATCAATTATCCATTTTACCTTTTCTTTATCGATGTTGTTATTTTTAATAATATAAATAATTTTTCTTCTGGTCTGTTTATCTACATTACTGAGGGTATATATAAGAGGTAATGTCATTTTCTTTTCCTTAATGTCATTTCCGGTAGGTTTTCCTATTTTTTCAGT
>JANLVW010000241.1:0-2508 GCA_031364205.1 Ferruginibacter sp. | reverse complement strand
AATTTTCTGATCATAAAAATAATTACCTGTACAGTATTATTAAGAAAAACCTGACAAGGGGCGTTGCAGAAGAACTTTACAGACCTGATTTAAAAATAGATGTTATAGCACGCTTTAGGGTGGAGAGTATGCTGCTGCCTTTTAACCCGGAATTTCATACAAAAGTAAAACAGAACCTAGCTGATGTAGAAGAAGAAATAACCCTTCATTTTCTGTTTGGGATGGTATCTCAAAAGGGTTATAAACTTGCCGTTAAATACCAGCAGGACAGATTTAAAAAAAATAACAAATTTGAAAAGTAGAACAATGAAATTATTTACATTTAGTTTTTTGTTGTTGTTTGCTTTAGTTGCAAACGCACAAAAAATAAACAGTTTTACTGTGCAACAGGCAGTAGATTACGCAAAGCAAAACAGTGTGCAGGTAAAAAATGCTTTGCTGGATTACCAGGTGCAAAAACAGACAAACAGAGAAATAACTTCGGTTGCGTATCCACAAATAAATGCATCCGGAAATTTTAATGATTACCTGGTTATTCCAACAAGTCTGTTACCGGCTGAAATAGCCGGTGGTCCCGCAGGAACCTATTTCCCCGTTAAGTTTGGAACAAAATATAATGCATCGGGAGGGTTCGATGTTTCTCAACTGCTGTTTGACGGTCAGGTTTTTGTCGGACTTATTGCCCGCGGTGTAGCTTTAAAATTTTATGAAAAGCAAACAGAGATCACTGAAGAAATGATTAATGTAAATGTGCAAAAAATCTATTACCAACTGGTAGTAGGTAAACAACAGATGACTTCTGTTGATGCAAACATTGGACGGTTTGAAAAGCTTTTAAAAGATACCAAAGAAATTTACAAACAGGGGTTTGCAGAAAGGCTTGATGTTGATAAAGTGAGTGTTCAGCTTAACAATCTTCAAACAGAAAAAATTAAAATACAAAGCCAGCTCGATGCGGGTAATGCAGGGCTTAAATTTTTAATGAACATGCCGCAAAAAGATTTGCTGCTGCTTACAGATTCTATAACAGAAGATAAAATAAAAGAAAATATTCTTGCAGATAATTATAAGTACGAAGACAGAAAAGAATACCAGTTTTTAACCATAGCAAAAACACTAAATGAGTTTAATGTAAGAAGGTATAAATTAAGCTACTTACCCGTTCTGTCTGCATTTGGTAACTACAGTAAAAATGCCCAAAGACAAAAATTTGATTTTTTTAAAGGAGGACAATGGTTTACAACCTCATTAATCGGATTGAAATTGTCGGTACCCATTTTTGATGGTTTTGCAAAAAGCTCCCGGGTGCAAAAAGCAAAAATTGAAGTACAACGTACCAACAATAATATAGAGCAGTTAAAATCATCTATAGATAATGATGTAGCACAGGCAAGATTAAAAATTACTGCCTCAGTGGTTACAATGGATAATCAGAAGAGAAACATTGAGCTGGCAGAAAAAGTATACAACACTACAAAAATAAAATACGAGCAGGGGCTTGGTAACAACCAGGAAATTTACAATGCGCAAACGGAACTTAAAATTGCACAGAATAATTATTACAGTTCATTATACGATGCCATTATTGCAAAAATAGATTACCAGAAAGCCACAGGAAAATTATAATACTTACCAATAAATACAACAGCAGATTTTATGCAAAAGACAACTTTTTTTACAATGTTACTTACTGCTTCCATTTTTGCAGCTTCTTGTGGAGGAAGTAAAAAAGACATTAACGCAACACTTACTGATAAACGCACACAATTAGAAAAACTAAAAGGAGAAAAAGATAAAAAAGAAGCAGAGATTTTAAACCTGCAGGAAGAACTCTCAAAGCTTGATACAACTAGCAGCAATCCATCAAAAATAAAACTGATAGCTTTTGCGCCTGTAGTACTGGAAAACTTTGAGCATTATATTGAACTTCAGGGTAAAATAGATGCAGAAAACAGCTCTTACATTTCGCCAAGAGGAATGGGTGGACAGGTAAAAGCAGTGCTTGTAAAACAGGGACAGTTTGTAAAAAAAGGTCAGCTGCTTTTAACAATGGACAATGCCGTACAAAGTCAGCAGGTTCAGGCTGCAAAGCAACAAAGTGCAGGTATAAGAACCCAACTTTCTTTAGCAAAGAGTTTATACGAACGTCAGAAGAATCTGTGGGATAAAGGCATTGGAACAGAAGTGCAATTGCTTACTGCAAAAACAAATGTTACCTCACTGGAAAATAATTTATCGCAGGTAGCCGAGCAGGTTAAACTTGCCCAGGAGCAAATGAACAGCGCCAACGTTTACAGCGATGTAAACGGTGTTGCAGATGTGGTAAATATTAGGGTTGGAGAAATTTTTCAGGGTGTAACAGCAGTGGGCCCGCAAATAAAAATAGTAAATAAAAGTAGCCTTAAAGTGATAGGAAATATTCCCGAAAATTATTTAGGAACTGTGGGGAAAGGTACGCCGGTGTTGGTAACCATGCCAGATACAAAAAAGACTTACAACAGTACACTC
>JANLVW010000238.1:0-1026 GCA_031364205.1 Ferruginibacter sp. | reverse complement strand
TAATGCACCATCAATAATACGGTGATCGTAGCTTAAAGAAACATACATCATGTGGCGGATAGCAATCACATCTCCCTGCGGCGTTTCTAACACCATTGGTCTTTTTTTAATTGCACCAAAAGCCATAATTGCCACCTGCGGCTGGTTTATAATGGGTGTTCCCATTATACTTCCAAACGTACCAACGTTGGTTAATGTAAATGTACCGCCCGTTGTGTCATCTGGTTTTAATTTGCCGTTGCGTGCCGCATTTGCAAGACCGTTTACCTGTTTGCACAAGCCTGTAAGATTTAACTGGTCTGCATTTTTAATTACAGGAACAATCAAATTTCCTGATGGTAAAGCGGTTGCCATACCAATATTTAAATCTTTTTTTACAATAATTTTATCACCATCTACCGAGCTGCTTAGCATCGGGTATTTTTTCAGTGATTTTACAACTGCTTCAACAAACAGTGGTGTAAATGTTATTTTCTCTCCTTCTCTTTTTTCAAATTCTTTCTTTATTTTCTCTCTCCATTGTACAAGATTTGTAACATCACATTCTGCAAAACTGGTTACATGTGCACTGGTAGCAACACTATCCGTCATGTGTTTGGATATGAGTTTGCGCATGCGATCCATTTCTATAACCTCTACATTGCCGCTGTAAACGGTAGGTGCAATATTAGCAACAACTGCCTGTGCCGGAGAATTTGTTATAACAACTGCCTGCTGGCTTTGTTGTTGCGCTGGTGCAACCTGGCTATTTGCTGAAGAGTTACCTCTGTTTGCTACAAAAGCAAGTATGTCTTTTTTACTAACTCTTCCATCCTGACCTGTACCCGGAATTTTTTCGAGGTCCATCATGCTGATGCCTTCGCTTTGGGCAATATTTAAAACAAGGGGAGAATAAAAACGTATGCCGTTTGCAGAACTGTCTGCTGTATTATTGGTAGGTTGGTAAGGAATTTCTTCTAAAACTTTCGCCTCTTCATATTCAACTTTTGGAGCAACAGGAGCGGGGATTGAAGCTGTATTTTCTGC
>JANLVW010000178.1:0-1126 GCA_031364205.1 Ferruginibacter sp. | reverse complement strand
TTAGTGTTGGTACCGCTGTGCCTTGGGGCGAGGCAGGTGTCGGTGTTGTAGCAACGCAGGCATTTGTAAATAAAGGTTATGGTGCCAATGGTTTGGCATTAATGAAGAGTGGCAAAACTGCATCACAAGCTTTAAACGATTTACTTGCAAAAGATGAAGGCAGGGAAGTAAGACAGGTTGCTATGATGGATGTAAATGGAAATGTAGAATCTTATACAGGTAAAAGCTGTATCGATTATGCATCGAATATAACAGGTAAAAACTTTTCTGTACAAAGTAATATGATGCTTAACAATAAAGTTTGCCCGGCAATGGCAAAAGCTTTTGAAGCAAGCGCAGGCAAGCCAATTGCAGAAAGAGTTATGGCTGCACTAAAAGCTGCACAGGCAGTAGGTGGAGATATAAGAGGAAAACAATCTGCAGCTATTTTGGTAGTGGCAGGTAAAGCAACTGCACAACCCTGGAATGATAAATTAATTGATTTAAGGGTTGATGATAATGCATTGCCGTTGGTTGAACTGGAAAGATTGTTGAGTTTATACAGAGCCTATGAACACATGGACAAAGGCGACCTTGCAACCGAAAAAAACAACATGAAACTTGCTATGGATGAATATCGAGCTGCTATGAAAATGTTTCCTAAAAACCTTGAAATGCAGTATTGGACTGCTATTACTCTTGCCAACAATAAAAAAGTAAAAGAGGCTACAGCCATGTTGCAAAAAATTTATATGCAGGATGCAAACTGGAGAGAACTTACAAAGCGATTACCAAAAGTAAATTTGCTAACTGTAAGTAATGATGAATTGAAAGCTTTGATAAAATAATTATTTGGCTTTCAATTTTTCAAGCATATCGTTACTCATCGCCTCTGAATAAATGCCGTAACCATTTACGAGTAGCCCTTTCATATTGTGTATAGAAGATGATATAGCATACAATACGGCCTGGTCAGAAGGGTTTTCATCAACATCGAACTTAAAAGATTTATCGATAATAAATTCATGCGGCAGCAGCTTTTTATTTCCGGCTATACATTCAAGACAATTTTGTTTTAAATTAAAATCATGCGTGTAACCCTGTTTTTTTAATGCGTTAATGCCCTCGGTAAGTGTGTCGTAATTTT
>JANLVW010000128.1:0-2935 GCA_031364205.1 Ferruginibacter sp. | reverse complement strand
GGTAACCTTGCAGGAAACCATCATTAAAACACATAAAATAAAAAGAAAAAAGAGCTGTATTATGCCAATTTTTCTAAAACATAAGATCCGGTAAATTTTACTCATCATCAGATTAATTACCAGAAAGTTACACGGAATTTCTGACAGTATTTTATTAAAACAAAAATTGTAAAAAATATTTACAGTTACACAGGGTTAACGCTAAAACTTGTATACATATTTTGCGCTTGTGTGGGTAACTTATATTAAACGGAGCAAATTATTTTACATTGCCCATCTCGGAAAAAAAACCTTTTTAAATACTCAAAAAAATACCTGAATAAAATCGATTTTGTATTTTAAAGATTCGTACCTAATATTTGACAATCCGTTTAGTTCTCCTGTCACCTGTAGTATTAATAAGGACCAAAACATAATTTCCGGCACTGAATGAAGAAAAATCTACATCAATAGTGCTGTTTCCATCTTGTACAAAAACATTTTTCTTTAAGACCGTTTTGCCTGCCAGGTCTGTAATACTTAAATCGAAATTTCCTCCTTTTGCTGTTGCAACATTGATCTTTGCTAATCCCCTTACAGGGTTTGGCCCGGCACTTAAGATCTCAAACCCGATTACCTCATTTAGCAATGTCACAATGCCGCTGTATAACAGCCTCCCATCCGGCAATACAATCTTTAATCGATAATAATTTTTGCCTATGATGGGGCTCTTGTCAGTGTAAAAAAATTCCTGCAAACACCTAACGTCTGATGCTGTTTGCTCGTTGAGTAAACCAAATGTTTGTCCGTCAATACTGCGTTCCACTGTAATTTTTACGGAAGCTACACCAACACAGGTAATCTTCCAGTTAAGTATATTAACATTTGCCTCATTTTTGCCTTTAAAAAAATCTACTGAAACCGGTCGAACAGCATTTGAATCTATACCACTTGCATAAGTGCCGCCACTAAAACTTGTAATGCCATTAAACTGGGCATATAAAACACCGTTAATGCCGGCACCTGTTGTGTTTACATCCGTAAGCACTATAGCATTTACCACCCCGTTTGGTTGCACATGTGCAGCATCTCCGTTAAATGCACCACTGTTTGTTTTAAACCAGGTGGACTGTTTTAGAATACTGCCAGGGTTAGCCTGCGCATAAAAAAATGCTGCAGAATCAGCTGCATTTTTTTCTGACGCACCATAAAACAACCGGACCTTTACAGGGGTAACTGGCTGAACGTTTGCCACGTCAATGTTCCAGTAACGCTTCATGGTAAAAGTACCTTTTGCAGTTGCACCACTGCCGCTTGTTGCAGCAAATAAAGCAGCATCGAGCTTTAAACTAGCCATTGCTGCAGCTTTGGACGCAGTGTTTGTACCCCACTCAACAGCAAGTACCGATTTATTGTCCGCATCATTGTAATAGGTCCACCCCATATCATCACAGATAGCCATAAGCGGATAAACGCCCACAGAAGTTTCCAGGGCTACATTAATAACTTTAATACTTTGTGTGCTGCTTAATGTGTCATTTGAAGGCACAGTATCACCGGGAAGATTAACATATACCGTATAATAATTAATACCCGTGTTTATTGCATTAATTCCTCCAAAAGAAATGGTTTCACTGCCGCCATTTGCAATACTGGTAGCGTTTGTCTGCGAAAGTGTTTGGCTGTTAGCCCCCGTAATTTTAAGTGTAATGCTGGCAGCATTTACTGCTATGTTGTTGGTACCCGTGTTGGTTAGCTGTACACTTATTTTTTCGGTATTATTGCTGCATATTATACCTCCGCTGTTGGGTAAGGTCATATTTGTAAGAGAGGCATCAATAAGTATTTTTAATTTTGCGTCAATCATAAATCTGTTCGTACCTGTCGTTGAATTGTCTACCCACGCAGCACCTGCCGGCGATGCAAAATAAAAAGTATTTGGCCTCAGCGGCGCTTCTGTCTGGCGCAATAAATTAAAATTGGTTATGGTAGTTTGTCTCACGCCAATATAAAAATTACCTGTACCAATGGAAACTGCAGGAGAAATTGGAATGGTATTTACCCCTGCAACCGAGTTTTGTAAAGTAGTTTCAAAAAGAAGACTTCCCGGTGTTCCACCCATACCCGTAGCATCCCATACACCAATTTTAAACGGCTGCCCGCCCGCAGAAAAATATACAGTCGCCTCCGATAAAGATGCAGCAGCCGAATTATAATATTTTGACACCAGATCTATTGTCCTTCCATTTAAGCCCGCTGTGCCTGTACTTGTATTTCCTTCAGAGTAGGACCAGGTGTCTGAGTTAACAATTTGCACAAAACTTCGGTTATTGTTACTGTTATCATCATCCGGGGGAACGCTAACCAAAATATTATTTGTTCCTGTTGCTGTCGGCGTAAAAGCAGCAAAATTTACCGTTGTCCTTGCTCCAGGTGCAAGACTTGCAATGGTCTGTACATTATCAAATGTATTTGCACCTGATATGTTTAAAGTTACAGGTAAAGCAGTAAGCGTATTGACACCATTATTTAAAACGGTGGTAGTTATAAGATGCGGTACTGCATTGGCTATGGGTAACTTTCCCAAAGTATAAATGGGCAATAAAGCAGCATCGTTAGCAGTTTCATGTTTAAGTCTTATTTGTGCTCTAAAGCTGGAAGCAGTTAAAACAGTACTCCCCGATAATAAGGTAGCATTATTATATCGCCTGCAGCTAAACAGCCCTGAGTTTGTATTGTTGCCGTTGGCAGTGTTGTAAAAAAAACCTGCATGGCTTGCATTATCCGTTCTTTCAATTAATACCTGTAAGTTATTGCCCGCTGTTCTTACAAAACCTGTTGCTAGCGGTATTTCCGTAAAACCTATTGTCGATAAAATAACAAGACCGCCTGCTGCACCGCAAAAGCCACGATCACAAAGCCGAATTCCCCGGCCTGCGCCAGCCCGAGGCCGGTG
>JANLVW010000115.1:0-6961 GCA_031364205.1 Ferruginibacter sp. | reverse complement strand
GCCACCCATTATTACTTTAGGGTTGTTGTTTTTACCTATTACTACATTCTTAAAGCTACAACTATGTCCGTTGAAGATTGAATCGCTGAAATTAAAGTTTTGTATACCGGTACCATCAAACAATAATGTACCCGGCTCATACCCTATTGCTACTTGTGCTCTTATATTAAGGGTTAAATTACCACGGCAAATAATGGTACTGTTTGGGTTGCCTATAAAACCCGCACCATATTTAACATTGGTAGAACCTGCTACTACATCTCCCATAAAATCAATGGTGCCGGAAGAGAAGGCATCGATTACACCCAAGCTTATTGAGTTATTTGGCTGATCGTCCTGTACATCCAGAACGGTTGTGCCTTTAACGGTCAAGGAGTAGGCACCTACATTAAAAAAAACCGGATTGTTGTTGTTGTTTAGGTTATGTAAATTGTCATGAAGCAAATAGACACTCAGTTTCCCTATTGTATCATTTCTACTAAGGTTTATTGTACCTGGATTTGTAAAAGGTATTACTACACTATCTGTAGATGTTGGCAATCTTTTAAGGTCCCAATTTATAATGTTATCGAAATCTTGTCCTATTGAAGTATTGGTTCCCGTATAAGTACCTGCACCAACCCAGGTAATAGTTGTTTGGGCAACCACAGGAGCAAAAGCTAAACCTGATGCAATTAAAAATATTACTGTTAGTATTTTGGCAGATTGTCTAAAAGACAATTTTTTAAAAAAGCATATAATTGCTTTCTTAAGGATAGTTTTTTGTGGTTTCATAATGGTAACAAAATTTCTAGGTATCACTCAGGCAATTTTCGAGTATACGTTAGAATTTCTTGTACAAAATGTACGTAATATTTTGTCTTTTAGTTCATTTTACGTTGAGATGCTGCGTAAAAGCTCAGAATAATATAAAGGTTTTGTTGTATGTAATTGTATTTCAATCGTATATCTACCTAAAAAAATATAAGAAAAATACGGTAAAAAGCGTATTTATACTCTAAAATATGGGATTCATACTCCTATTTTAACTTTTGAGATGGTATAAGAGGGAATTTTTTGTGAAAATGGGCCCCAATTGTTATCTGATTACATGGTTACTAAATGCAGAATACTCTCGTAGAATGACAATTATATATGTTTTACATTCTTAAATTTTCATCCCATTTTTTAAATCCACAGTCGTTAGCATATAAATACAGAATTTACAAAGAAGTGGATAAAGGATCTCTGAAGCCGGCATTTACTGAAATACGTTAATGGTAAAAGTAAATACATGGTTGATAGCCAAATGAATGTTTTTGTAATCCGGACAATAGAGGATGTAAAATCAATCAATCTGAAATTTGTGAAAGATCTAGTTATAAGAGAAGACCACCGACATTCCATTATTGAGAATAGATTAATGCAGAAGGGTTATTTTTTTGTAAGAAAATTTGAAATTATAGCAAACGAAATGGTTTGCTAGTGAGCTTGCGGGCAATATTAATTAAAATATTATACCTTCATTTATCATTATTAACTTAAAATACACCCCTTGAACGCAGGTACTAACAAACCCTTTACGATTGTTGTACTTATACCTTTGTATAATGAGGAAAAAAATGCAATAGCCATCAACCAAGCTATCAGCAAAGTTTTTGAAGAAGTGGTAAATTCCCAATATAAAATACTCTTTGTTGATGACGGAAGCAAAGATGGAACTCTAAATGTAATTAAACAACTTGCAGCTGTAGATGCACGGGTTGCTTATATTAGTTTCTCAAAAAACTTTGGCAAAGAAGCTGCATTGCTTGCAGGCTTTCAACATATACCTGCAGCAATTGATGCGGTAATTACTATCGATGCTGATATGCAACATCCTCCTTCATTAATACCGACTCTAATAAAACACTGGCAGGCAGGTAATGATGTCGTTTATACCTATCGGGAAAAAAGCAATGAGCACGTATCCTTTTTTGCCAAGACCAGTTCGAAAATGTTTTACTGGGTAATGTCGAAACTGGCAGATGTTGAACTGGAAAATGGTATTGCTGATTTTAAACTTATAGATAAAAAAGTACTTGCTGTAATAAGAGAAATGAAGGAAGACGCTCCTTTTTTTAGGGGACTTTTTAAATGGGTTGGTTTTAAACAAGTCGGTATACCATATAAAGCGGAAGCAAGGTTAAACGGCGAAACAAAATATCCTACCAAAGCACTTGTGAAAATTGCTCTGCACAACATTACTTCGTTTAGTACAAAGCCGCTTACCATGGCCATTTATGTAGGTTTTTTTTCATCATTTATTTCAATTTTATACCTGCCGTATGTGCTTTACAGTTTATATTCCGGAAAAGCTATTTCAGGCTGGGCATCTGTTATTGCTACCATTGCTTTTTTTGGCGGAGTGCAATTAATGGTGCTCGGTATTATAGGTCTTTATTTAGGTAAAATATTTATGCAGTCGAAACAAAGACCACGCTACATTATAAATGAAATAAAAGCGCTGTTTTAATGGAGTCACTTACACGATTAAAACAGGCAAAGCAGTGGGTGTTATTGGGAGATTTTTTATATAACGGCCGTTTAGCCATTTTACTGTGGTTTGGCCTTCCGGTTATCAGTATTATCCATACACTGGTAAAAGATAACCACATTAATAATTTTATCATTTTTAGAAGTGTATTTTACCACAGCCTTCAACACTTAAACTTATATAATGAATACCCTTTAGAATATGCGGATGTTAATTTATACGGACCAATATTCAGTATAATAATTGCGCCTTTTGCATTGCTGCCTGTAAAACTTGGTTTTATTTTTTGGAGTCTGTTTAATGCATGGATACTTTATTTTGCCGTAAGAAAACTGCCTATTCAAAAACAATGGCAAAATGCAGTACTTATTTTTAGCTGTAACGAAATGCTCAACAACACTGCATGGAGCCAGATAAACCCTTTTATACTTGCCCTGCTTATCTTGGGTTTTGTATATGCTGAAAAAGGAAAAAACGGTTGGGCACTGCTCTTTATCTTATTGGCCACTTTTATAAAACTGTACGGTATTGTAGGATTTGCATTTTTTTTCTTTAATGAAAAAAAATGGTCATTTATAGCTTGGGCAGTTATATGGTCTGTTGTTTTGTTTTTATTACCGATGCTGATTGCGGGCTCTTATTTTGCTACACATTCTTATGTGGACTGGTACAATGGAGTTGCAGAAAAGGCAGCTAAAAATATAAGAATGGATATTCACAACGACCTTCAGGATATTAGTGTGATGGGCATGATAAAACGCATATTTAATTTGCCCAATTTTAAAACAATTTGGGTACTTTTTTTTGCGGCTGTTATGTTTGCTTTTCAGTTTATACATGTTGCGTATTATAAAGATCTCCGCTTCAAACTTTATATACTCTGTTCGGTTTGTATTGCCGTTGTTATTTTTAATACGAGTTCAGAATCGCCCACCTACATTATTGCATTCCCCATGGTTTGTGTTTGGTACCTAATGCAAATGCCCACAAAAATAAATAATGCCCTGTTTATTTTTGCATTGTTGTTAACCTGTTTTTCTTATTCAGATATTTTTACACCTTATGTGCGCACACATATCGTAAGACCTTATTCTTTAAAAGCCTTGCCTTGCTTTGTAATTTGGATAGTCTTAAGTGTGCAGCTTTATACCAAACAATTTTTAAAGGTTAATCTTTCCCGGGCAAGAGAAAATAAACCAGCTTTAAATGATGCTGCTTAAACAACCAACCATATTGCTGACGTTTGATGTGGAAGAATTTGATTTGCCACTTGAGTTTAAAGAAGAGATTACTTTAAATCGGCAGATGGAAATTGGTAAAGAAGGACTGGATGTAATTACAAATGTTATGAATGAACATGCTATTGCATGTACACTTTTTACTACGGGCTCTTTTGCTAAAACTTATCCCGATGCAATTAAAAATTTATCAGCCAGACATGAAATTGCTTCTCATTCACTTTTTCATTCTACATTTAAAACATCTGATCTGCTCGAATCAAAACTACTGTTGCAGTATATTACTGGTAATCCTGTAGAGGGTTTTAGAATGCCCAGAATGAAACCGGTTAATGTTATTGACCTTAAAAATGCAGGTTACACTTACGATGCCTCTATCAATCCAACTCTTTTACCGGGTCGATATAATAACCTTCATCTATCAAGAACTTTTTACAGAGAAAATAGTTTTTTAAGAATGCCGGGGTCTGTTACTCCTAATCTGCGTATACCTTTGTTTTGGCTTAGTTTTAAAAACTTCCCTTATAAATTTTTCCTTAAGCTTGCCTTGCAAACCTTACAAAAAGATGGTTATTTATCTCTGTATTTTCATCCATGGGAATTTATAGATATCAATTTATTTAATTTGCCATTTTACATAAAAAGATTATCTGGTATTGCATTAACAGAAAGACTTATTATGCTGATTTACGATCTTAAAAAAGTTGCAGCATTCAGTTCTGTAAAAGATCATATTAAACAAACTATTGTAAAAGAATAAGCAGTCTGTATTAATCAGGTTAGTAGTTTACAATTATGGTAAAAGATTTGCAAGAAAGTTTATCTAACTAAAACAAAATTATTATGACAGGCCATAAAGAGGAAAATAAAAACCGAAAAGAGCAGCATAAAGATACAGCTGTAAAGCCGGAGCCTGAAACATTGCATACAACTGACCCACAGGATAAAATGGAAGAGCCCATATCATCACTTGTGAGGGTGTTGAAAGATGGTTTGAATAATGATGAGACCCAAAAAGAAGCAGATAAAGAAAAAGACAGAAAAATATCAAATGGCTTTCTGTTTTAAAATATATTATAAATTAAAATTTATCTTCTTATTCTTTCTCTGCCAATAATTACGCTTATTTTTAAACAGGCAGTAAAGTAACCATCTGTATTTTTAGGATTTCCTCTTCTGCCATTAATGCCTGCGTGTTTTTCCAGTTGCTGGTCATAAAGTGCCCTTGCGTTAATGGCTTTCTGAGAACCTACACCGAAATATTTATCAAACAAAGCAGGATCAATATAAGTAGTGCTTAAGTCGTCAAGGTAATCAGTAAAAGTTGTACGGTAAACTACCTCTGCTCGTGCATTTATGAGTGGTGATACCTCATACTTTACACCCGCACCTAAAGGGATGTTTATCTGATTTAATTTATACACTTTTCTCTCAGGATATTCGGCAAAGCCTTGGCCTTCTGTAGATAACGGTTGCAAATCGATGTACCTGTTACCTTGTTTTGTTTGTGGGTTAAAAGAAAAATAACCGATACCTCCAACAATGTAAGGAGAGGTGCGGGGAGGTGTAGTTTCTTTTGCGGGCCAATCAATAAAAATATACATGGGATGTAATTCCAGCATAGCTGTTACATCGGTTATATAACTCCTAAAATTGAGATTTCTGTTAAAGCGTTCTTTGGCAATATCTGTAATGCCCACCAAAACGTTGTCGTTTCCTGAAATTTGTCCAAAAGTACCTTCTAATCTAAATGCAACTGCATTTTTGTATGCAACACTAAAAAAAACGCCACCGCTTAAATGTGTTTTCCCTAAGTTTAAATCTTTCAAAAATTTTGTTCCTAATCCTTTTTTCCCGCCCAAATCGGTAAGGCAGTTCATGGCATTTAATGATATGCCGGCTTCATACAAAATAGGATTATCGTAATATTCACCATCAAAAAAATAATACTGGCCACAGGTATTTTTTGAACCAATCAATAAAACAATAATTAAACCTGTAGTTAAAAATATCTTTTTCATTACGATAATTATTGAAGATATAAATTGTTATTTTAAGATAAATTTACAAAATAATGCATTACGCTTTGCTTTTTAAAAATTCAAATTCATGCTTGACATAAAATTTGCATACCGACTTCAGCCCACAGTTGGCACATTTTGGTTTTCTTGCCACACAGGTATAGCGGCCATGTAGTATCAACCAATGGTGTGCACGGTACACATATTCTTTTGGGAGGTGTCTTATTAACTGCTTTTCGGTTGCTATAGGATTTTTTGCACCTACGGTTAACCCTATTCTTGCACTAACCCTAAACACATGCGTATCAACTGCCATGTTTGGTTGTTCATCAATTACAGAAGTTACTACATTAGCAGTTTTTCTGCCAACACCCGGCAACTCTACCAATTCATCTACCGTCATCGGTACAACCCCGTGATATTTATCCACCAGCAGTTTGCTCATACCTGCCAAATGTTTTGCTTTGTTGTTAGGGTATGATATACTTTTTATTAACGAAAAAAGTTCCTCCACTGTTGCCTTGCTCATTGATAAAGCATCAGGATATTTTCCAAAGATAAAAGGAGTGGTCATATTCACTCTTTTATCTGTGCATTGTGCAGATAAAATTACCGATACCAATAACTGAAAGGGATCATCATAAATTAACTCTGTTTCCGCTTCAGGCGCATGCTCTAAAAAATATGCAATAATGAATTTGTATCTGTCACCTATTTTCATAAAAAAGCCCGCAATTTAAAGTACGGGCCATAATGTTTTATAACAATTGTTTTTAATCGTGTGAGTTCAGCTCTATAACGCCTCGTTCTGCATAATTAAGTATATTATCCACCGATCTGCTGTTCGGGGATATTAGTTTTATTTGATCCAAACGACCTTTTACTGTTTTTAAAAGATGAAATCTCTCCTGTAAATCAGCGTCTGTTTCTAATAATTGTTTTATTTGTTGTGTTGCTTCAGCAGAGCCTTCTTTGTATAAATACTTTAGAAGATCGTCCTGCGTAATATTCACCATAAAAATAATTAAGTGGGTTATAAAAATCTCTCTTCCAACTAATAACGCAAAATGGTTTTGCTTATTGTGCAATTTAAATATTATTCGGGTATTTTAACGAGAAACAAATCTTCATTATCCTTCTTCATTAGATACTTTTCCCTTGCATATTTTTCAATTGTTTGGGCATTG
>JANLVW010000076.1:0-1329 GCA_031364205.1 Ferruginibacter sp. | reverse complement strand
GATAACTTTTTGCAAAATATTTAAAATGGCATTTCCTCCAAGACCGCCCCGGGGAGCGCTTAATCCTCGGTTTAAAAAAGAACAACAACAGGAACACCGTACAAATCACCTAATTAAAGCCATGCAGGTTCGTTTGGTAGGTGAAAATATTACACCTGGCATTTACTCTATTTCTGAAGCTTCAGGTTTCGCAAAGGAACAATTTTTAGACCTTGTTGAAATTTCTCCCGGTGCTACACCGCCAGTTTGTAGAATTATTGATTACAATAAGTTTTTGTACGAGGAAAAGAAAAAGAAAAAAGAAATGAAAGCGAAATCCAAGACCAGTGAGGTTAAGGAAATTCGTTTTACTCCAAATACTGATGATCATGATTTTGATTTTAAAGTAAAGCATGCTGAAAAGTTTTTAGAAGATGGTAATAAAGTGAAGGCACACGTTCAATTTAAGGGTCGTGCAATAATGTTTAAGGAGAGAGGTGAATTGTTATTACTAAAATTTGCAGATGCATTAAAAGATGTAAGTGCTTTGGAAGGTTTGCCAAAATTAGAAGGTAAGCGTATGCAGGTAATGCTTGCGCCAAGGATTATTAAGAAAAAATCAGGCAACGAATTGGGTAAATTACACAAAGAAAAACCTGCAGAGGAAAATTTAACCTCAGAAGAAAAGATTCAAACTCCTGTAGCAGAAACTTCTTCCTCGTAATAAATTTATATAAAATAGTTTTTAAAAGGTTGTCTTTAAATTGGACAGCCTTTTTTTATTAAACAGGATGTGATGGATATAAGTCTCAATAAATACATAAGTGATACAGGTTTTTGTAGCCGTAGAGAAGCAGATAAATATATTGAAGAATGTAGAGTAACCATTAACGGAAAAGATGCCGATAAGGGTAACCGTGTAAAACAGGGCGACGTTGTAAAAGTTGACGGCGAAAATTTAAGAAAGAAAGCTGCGCCTGTTTATATAATGCTGAATAAGCCCAAAGGAGTAACGTGTACAACTGACCAAAGCGATAGAACTAACATAGTAGATTTTATAAATCTTAAAACCCGAATTTTCCCCATAGGCAGACTGGACAAGCTTTCTGAAGGTTTGATTTTTCTTACAAATGACGGAGATATCGTCAATAAAATACTGCGTTCAGGTAATGGACACGAAAAAGAATATACCGTTACAACAGATAATAAGTTGACCTACGAATTTATAAATAACATGCGCAACGGCGTAAAAATTTTAAACACCATCACCAAACCATGCTTTGTAAAAATGGAGAGTGATAATCGTTTTAGAATTATTTTAAAGCAAGGGCTGAACAGGCAAATTAGGCG
>JANLVW010000072.1:0-17306 GCA_031364205.1 Ferruginibacter sp. | reverse complement strand
TTTCAGGATTATATAAAACCCGTTATTTCCATCCTCTAATCATCTAATCCTTTGATCCTAATTCAGACATTTTTAATTAAGCAGGCTCCAACTGGTTTTGAAACTGAAGTTTATGCAACTGGTAATAATGTCCCTGCATTGCCATCAATTCATTGTGGGTGCCCATTTCTTTTACTTCGCCCGCATCTAACACTAAAATTTTATCTGCTTTGCGAATGGTACTTAACCTATGCGCAATAACAATGGAAGTGCGGCCTGCAATTAATTTATCAATGGCATGTTGAATGAGCGCCTCACTTTCAGAATCTACAGAAGAAGTGGCTTCATCTAAAATAAGAATTGCAGGATTGTACAACAGCGCACGCACAAAAGAAAGTAATTGTCGCTGCCCAAGAGATAGTGTGGCACCACGTTCCATTACATTATAATCGTAACCGCCAGGTAGCCTTTCTATAAAATCGTGCAACCCAATCAGCTTCGCTGCCTGTATAACTTCTTCCCTTTTTATATCAGCATTTCTGAGCGTAACATTATCCAATACACTGCCGCTAAACAAAAATACATCCTGCAAAACAATACCAATTTTGCTACGCAAAAAATCTAAATCATACTCCTCGATATTGGTGTCATCAATTTTAATACTTCCCTTTTGTATTTGGTAAAGCCTGTTTATTAAACTGATGATGGAGGTTTTACCACTGCCCGTATGCCCAACAATAGCCAGGGTTTCACCGGCTTTAATGGTAAAGTTTATATCTTTTAAAACATACCGATTTTCTATGTAAGAGAACCAAACATGATCAAATGTTAAATCGCCTTTTATGTTTGCCGGAATATATTTTCCTGATCTGTCAGATACATCTTCATTATCAAGAATTTTAAAAACACGCTCGCTGGCAATAACGCCCATCTGCAAAACATTAAACTTATCTGCAATTACCCTTAGCGGACGAAACAATAAATTTAAACACAAAATAAAAGAGGTAATAATACCACCGGCTTGTGCTGCTTTTTCTGTTGAAATACCGGCTTGCATGCCTGCCCACCAAACCAATAAACCTACAGACAATGCCGAAACAAGTTCCACTACTGGGAAGAAAACAGAGTAGGCAAAAATAGATCGAACATTTGCATTGCGGTGTTCATTATTGATATCATTAAATTTTTCTTGTTCTCTTTTTTCTGCGGCAAAAGCCTGCACAATCCCCATACCGGTTATGTGTTCCTGCACAAATGCATTGAGCGCTGCTACTGCATTACGAACTTTTATAAAAGATTTATTTACACTTTCTTTAAAATAATATGTAGCTATAATAAGAAATGGAAACGGTGTTAAACAAATGAGCGTAAGGCTCCAGTCAGCAATAAACATATAAGTAAGAATAGAAATTATGGACAGCATATCTGCAATAATAGGAATGAGCCCATCACTAAAAATATCGTTTACAGATTCTATATCATTTATGGTTCTTGTGGTAAGCGTACCAATGGGCGTTTTATCAAACTGCGAAAGGTTTAGATGTACAATTTTATTGTAGGTTGTAATACGTAAATCCTTAACAACACTTTGGCCAAGTGATGCTGTCGTAAATGTGAAGAAAAAACGACAGGTGGTTTCAATTAATAAAAGTACAATTTGTATGATAGTTATCTCTACGATAAAGCCTCCGGGTCCATTTATAAAATGACCAATACTGCTGTTTTTAATACCATTGTTTATGGTGAGCTGTATAAGCAATGGGCGCACAGGCGCTATTATTGCAAGAAAAACGGCAAGAAAAATAGAGAGGTAGAATTTTTTTTTGTAAGGGGCAGCGAAGGTGAAAACTCTTTTCAGCACCGAAACATCCATCTTTTTTTTAGGGATTGACATTGCTGCAAAGTTACGGATTGAACAACTTAGTACCCGATGATTTTGAATTGCTTTTTATTAAAATAAATTAAATTTGTAATAATGCTTTAATGTCTTTTACTAACTCTCTCGTGCTGAAGGGTTTTTTTATATATAGAGATGCTCCAACTTTATAACCTTTTTTTATATCAGAATCTTTTGTTTTTGCACTCATAAAAATAACCTTGCTATTTTTTAAGGTTGTACTATTTTTTATATGTGCACAAATATCGTATCCATTAACATCGGGCATCATAATATCTAAAAGGACTACATCGGGTATGGCAGTATTTAGTATTTCCAATGCTTCTGTGCCATTCCTTGCCACCATTACCTCGTACCCATTTTTTTTCATCAAAAATTCTAAAGACATTAAAATATATGGGTCATCATCTACTACTAAAATTTTATATACTTCATTCATGTTAATATCAATTATTTGGAAGCGAAAAAATAAATTTAGAACCGGTAAATGAATCACTATCAACCCAAATTTTACCTTGATGCATTCCAATTATTTTTTTACTGATGGCCAACCCTAAGCCACTGCCTTCGGGCTTTTTAAGGGTTTGATTTTTTGCCTGAAAAAATTTATCAAAAATCAGCTCGTGCAGTTCGGGTAAAATTCCGGGTCCATTATCTTCTACCCACACCTGTATTTCATCATAATTGGTATGGATAGATATTTTGATTTTACCTGTTTTATCATTTACAAATTTAATAGCATTAGAAATCAGATTGATTATAACCTGTTGTATTAACGCAGCATCGCACCTTACCAGAAACATGGTGTTAGGAATAGTTTTTTGAATAAAAATATTTTTTTCATCTGCTAAAGTTTGTAAAGAATTGATGGCTTCAGCAATTAGGGCATTGAGATTTACCTCGTTTAAATTCAAAAGTTGCTGTCCACTTTCATAACGCTCTAAATTAAGCACCTGTATTATTAAATGACTAAGTCTTTCAGTTTCTTTAATAACATTACCTAAAAATAACTGACGTTGTTCTTCAGGCATGTCAGTATTATCGTGTACAATTTCCGTCATGGCACGAATAGAAGTTATAGGCGTACGAACTTCATGAGAAACTGTGTATAAAAATTCATCTTTTTTACTATCCATTTCTTTCAACAGATTATTAGCAGTAGTTAATTGTTGGGTAGCTTTTTGCAGTTCAGCAGATTTTTTTTTCAATTCTTTATTAAGTTCTATCATTTGCTGCGACTCTCTTAAAATTTTTAATACTTCATCAATTTTTAGTTCTTCATCTTGCGTTACACTTCGTACCATTATACTTGCAGATGCAGAGCCAATTATACCTGCTAAAATATTTTCGGCAAAAACTACTAACCTGGGATCTGCTCGTTTTGAATCTAAAGAAATTTTATTTCGTGCTGCATAACTGGTTATTATTTTTTGTGCTCTTTCTTTACCAAGAAAGTTTTCCAGCAATGAATTAATATCCGGCAAATATGCTGTTCCTTTCCAAATAACATTCTCTGCTCCGGATGTTGAATGTTTAAAAACATTTACAAATATTTCACCTTGATATATTTCTTCCGATGATTTTTTACTGTTTAATGAAACTGTAACAAATACCAACAGATTAAAAAACATTGACCAAAAAAATGAATGGCTAATAGAATCCAAACCCTGCAAACCAAATATTGAAGAAGGTTTCAGCCAGCCCCATCCAAACAAGCCATTCGTCATTATTTCTTCACTTAAAATACCTGCGGTTATTAAAGAGGGTAATACAAGCGTAAAAAACCAAACGGCAAAACCGGTACAAATAGATGCGACTGCAGCAGTTTTAGAAGCCCCTTTCCAATAAATACCGCCAATGGCAGCAGGTGCAAATTGTGCCACTGCTACAAAAGAAACCAAGCCCATAGAAACCAAAGAAACATTTTGGGCAATCGTTTTATCGTAGATGTATGCCAATGCAATTAGTACAATAATGCTAATTCTGCGCATGTTTAAAATAGAGCTACTTAATTTATCATCAGGCGATGATTTAAACTTTTTTGCTGATAAAAATATAGGGGTTGCAATGTTGTTGCTCAACATTGTACTGAGTGCAATTGCCTCAACAATAATCATACTTGTAGCAGCCGAAAAGCCACCCACAAATACAAAAAGACTTAATGCATTTTGATTGAAATGCAGGGGCAGAGCCAACACAAAAGTATCTGCATCAATATTACTGTCGGCAAAAACTAGTTTACCGGCAATGGCTATTGGCAAAACAAAAATATTAATTAACACAAGGTAAAGTGGAAATAACCAGGCGGCTTTTTTTAAATGTTTTTCCTGCACATTCTCAACAACACTTACCTGAAATTGTCTTGGTAAAAATAGCACTGCCAGCATAGAAGCCATCATTAATCCAAGCCATGTTGCGTAAGATGTTTTATTACCTAATAAAAATAAATTTTTTAGAGACTCCTGTTGAAAAGATTTTAAAAAAATATCTCCAAACCCGTTAAATAATCCGTAAACAATAAAAATACCTACTGCTAAAAATGCTATCAGTTTTATTATTGATTCAAATGCAACTGCAGCAACAAGTCCTTCATGCTTTTCTGACGCATCTATTGAACGAGTTCCAAATAAAATAATAAAAATTGCAAGTATTAAGGAAATATAAAAAGTATCATCATTCCAAAAATTGCTTAATGAATAATGAAGATTAGTGGTTTTTGTAAGTATGTGAATACTGTTTGAAATGGCTTTTAGCTGCAGGGCTATATAAGGTATAATACCCAAAACACAGAGCAACGTAACAATGATAGCAACAGTAAAGTTTTTTCCATAACGTGTAGAAATTAAGTCGGCAATACTGTTGATACGTTGTGTTTTGCAAATACGAATAATTTTTCGCAACACCGGCCAAAATAAAATAGCAGAAATTGTTGGCCCAAGATAAATGGTAAGATATTCAAAGCCATTTGTAGATGCTCTTCCCACACTTCCATAATAGGTCCAGGCTGTGCAGTAAACAGCTAAAGACAATGCGTATACATACCCATTGTTAATTATACTTTTGCTTTTTTTCGATTGATACTCTGCATAATATGCTACAGCAAATAAAATAGCTAAATAAAACAAAGATGTTATTATTGCTACAATATTACTCATTATCTTCTTTTTGCTTTTTTTCTACAATGCCGTATAAAATAAAAATGATGGTTATCCATACAATAAATACATACAGATAAAGTATGGGTATATTAAACACAAGCTGGGCTTTGTTGGCAATAGATATAAAAGGGTACGAAAGTATCACCAACATAAATATCGCAAGGAAAATTAGCTGTTGGTTTTTGTTTTTATTTGGCATTTTTAAAACTAAAAAAGATAATACAATAAACTTTATAAGTTAACTGTATTATCTTAAAAAATGGAATAAATTTTTAATTAAAAATTATTCTTTGGTTACATCATATTGGTTTTGCAAAGCATAAATGCCAAATGTAACAAGCCCCCCTACAATGATAGGTGTTAGTACAAATGCATAAATAATTGCCGGTATTAAATCTTCTGGCTTGGGGCTGCTAAATTTAGGTATAGCCTGTGTTACAATGAGGATATAGCCTGAATATAAACCAATGGCTATCCATAATAATCCTGCATATTTTTTTATTGTATTCATAATTTTTATTTTTAAATATTATAAAGAATCAGTTACAGTTTTACTTTTATTATTTATATATAAAGCACCAATAACAAAACAAACTCCTGCAATAATAATTGGATACCACAATCCTTCTAAATAAGGTTTATCATAAGGCAATGCCCCATTTACTTTTGCAGCTACCTCATTTGCCTGACCTGCTTTTGTTGCTAAAAACAAAGCTATTGTTGGTAATAACCCCCCAAAAATACCATTCCCTATGTGATATGGAAGGCTCATAGAAGTATAGCGAATTCGTATAGGAAACATTTCTACCAAAAATGCAGCAATTGGGCCATAAACCATGGTTACAAAAAGTACCTGAATAAAAACCAACCAAACCAAACTCCAGAAAGAGCCTCTATCAAGCGTTGTAACTTTATCTACTTTGGTATCCACTTTTTCATCAGCCTTTGTTATATCTGCATGCACATGTACTTTTTTCGTTTCTACATACATGGTACCATCCGTATATGCTTTGTTTGTTACAGTAGTACGAACACTATCACCTGCTATTTTTGCATCAGCCATGCTTGATGATGTTACTTTGGTATTTGCAACCACTTCTGTTTTGGCTTTTACGCTTCCACTATCGTACATTTTAGAGTAGATTGTTCGGTAACTTAAAAGCGCAATGAGCATACCTAAAAGCATGATCCATTTTCTTCCAATTTTATCTGACAATGCACCAAACACAATAAAGAAAGGTGTTCCCATTGCAAGTGCTATCATTAAAATATTACTTGCTTGTGTAATATCTACATTTAAAGTTGTTTGAATAAAAGTAAGTGCATAGAATTGTCCGGTATACCAAACTACACCTTGCCCCATGGTTGCACCAAATAATGCGAGCAATACAAATTTGAAATTTAATTTGTTTCCAAAACTTTCTTTTAACGGATTAGTAGAAGTTTTGCCCTCGTCTTTTGCTTTCTGAAACAACGGAGATTCTTTCATTCTCATTCTTATAAAAATTGAAATAACAACCATTATGATAGATATCCAAAAAGGTACCCGCCAGCCCCAATCTGCAAATGCTTCTTTGCTCATGCTGGCTTTGGTGGTAACAATTACAAGCAGCGATAAGAATAATCCAACGGTGGCTGTTGTTTGTATCCAGCTTGTCCAAAAACCTCTTTTATGTTCAGGGGAATGTTCTGCTACATAAGTGGCTGCACCACCATATTCTCCACCCAAAGCCAAGCCTTGCAACAATCTCAAAAACAAAACTAGTATGGGTGCAACAAAGCCTATTTTTTCGTAAGAAGGAATACAACCAATTAAAAATGTTGAGAGCCCCATTAAAACAAGCGTTACTAAAAATGTATATTTTCTGCCTACAATATCGCCAAGTCTTCCAAAAAACAAAGCACCAAATGGACGTACAACAAAGCCTGCAGCAAAAGTGGCAAGTGTTGATAATAGTGCAGCTGTAGGGTTACCGGAAGGAAAAAATTTTGTTGATATAATAACAGCGAGGCTACCAAAAATATAAAAATCGTACCACTCAATGAGGGTACCTAAAGATGATGCTGCTATAACCCCCGCTATCCCTTTGTTAGAAGTAGTGCTACTCATAATAAACAGGTTTAAAAATTAAAAATAGTTGAAAATGTAAATCGAACGTTGGTTATTTTATCTGTAAGTCCTGTAACTTTTCCATTGTTTCCTCTTGTACCATATTTAGCTTGTGTAACTTCTAGTTCATTTCTCAAACTAAGTTTACCGCTTATAAAATCTATGCGTGGGGCAACCCTTAACAAATCTTTTATCCCTCTTCCACTTACACCAATTGCTCTTCCATATGCTGCTGTTGCACCGTCTGCAGCTCCATTATTTTTACTGTAACCAACAAAAATACCGGGTACAACTTTTTTTCCATTCCCATAAATTTCTACCCATGTAGCAGTAGTTTTTGCTGCTTTGTATGTTTCGATAGCTGTTGGGCTTGCTCTATAACCTAAATATCCACCCATCATAACCCAGTGGTTTGTATTTTGGCCAAGCACAAACTGCGATTTAATACTTATCGGTTTAGTAGTAATTTTTGCAT
Organism: Ferruginibacter sp.; assembly: GCA_031364205.1. GTDB lineage: Bacteria > Bacteroidota > Bacteroidia > Chitinophagales > Chitinophagaceae > Ferruginibacter. Next base: position 9,687 of record JANLVW010000072.1, on the reverse strand, counting down.
ACGCCATAAACGTAACGGCATCTACATTTTCATTACTTATTAAAATATTTGGTGCTACTCCATATTTTACATAAGGTTTTACTGATCCATATTCAACCTGAGTGCCCATTAATAACTTATCAGCCTTGTATTGAAGATGTAAATTTAGTTGAGGTAAGGCCGCGTTTAAAGAGGCAGCATTTGCAGCATCTGTAGGGTTCACATTAGCTTCAGCGAACTCACGAGGTTTATATGCTGTAAGAGAAAGAGAAGTTTCTTTAGTAAATTTATAAGAGTAGCGTGCCTGCCCTGCCCAACCAAATGGCGCAATAGGAATACCTGTATTAAAACTTACTACACCAGGAAAACATTCAGGAATAAACATAGGATACCAGGTTTGTCCAAGTATTACCGAAGATTTTTCCCAGTCTAATTTTACATAACCCTGCCTTAATCTAAATAAACCAATATTTAAATCTGCCTGACCAAAAAAATCACCTTCAATAACAGCAGATGTTTTTGCTTTAAATGCATCAGGACCTGTAATCCTTACGCCAAGTCTGGTTAGAATACCTAAAATGTTTAACTGAGACTTTTTATTATAATCAGACCCATCAATTAGTATATCCTTATCCTTTGGAAATAAATTAAGTTGACCTTCTCTGACAAATACACTTTGCCTGGTATCATAAAACATATCATTTCTGATAAAACCATACAAGGTGATTGATACAACAGAAGCAGGTGCCGGAGGAGAAACTTTTTTTTCTTGAGCAAAAATTGATGTAGTAAAAAAACCAGATACACCAATTATTAAAAATAATTTTTTAATCATACAACTTATATTTTTGGTAATTATATAAATCAATTTTCAAAATTATTTTTATCAAACTGCAAAGCAAACTATATTAGTGGTAATAGTATATTTATACACTATTTTTTCTAAATCTTTCCCACTTAATAACCATAAATTTATCACCAAGTTCTGTAATGATGCATCCTGCACTCTTTAAAGAATTTTTATCTCCAAAAAACAACATTAATTCTGCATGGTTTAATACTTTATAGGTTGGATGGTAGTCATTATTTTCAGGCGTTTTTATTACATATTTTTTTACCCAATTCATAACAGATACATGGCTTATACCGAGAATACGTTCTATCTCTCTAAACGAAACTCCTTCAATGTATAATTGTAATGCCTTAATAACATAGTAAGGATCTATGTGCTTGCCATTTTTTAAAACCGTAAAAGAGTACCCGCATTTTTTACATTTATATCGCTGTCTTTCTTTAACCACGCCACTTTTAATCAATTCTTCACATTGGCATTTTGGGCAAGCAATCTGTTTCATTTTGTTAAGTTATGGAAGTAACTATACAAAATTAGCAAAGCTATACCAAATTAGCAATATTGCAATTTGTAATACTGGTTAGTTTATTAATTTTATCAAACACAATTTAAATAGCTAATAACTTCGCAAAAAAAATGTCATACCCATATCAAATAAAATCATTAGAGCAATACCATACTGACTATAAAAAATCTGTTGATGATCCTGAAGCATTTTGGGCAGCAGTAGCCGATAATTTTTACTGGAAAAAAAAGTGGGACAAGGTATTGGAATGGAATTTTACCGAACCAAAAATTGAATGGTATAAAGGTGGTAAATTAAACATTACTGAAAATTGTATTGACAGACATTTGCCGACCATGGCTGAAAAGCCAGCCATTATTTGGGAACCCAACAACCCCGAAGAACGGATAAGGACGGTTACTTACGCCCGCCTCCATAAAAGAGTTTGCCAGTTTGCACAGGTGCTAAAGAACAATGGTGTAAAAAAAGGAGATCGTGTTTGTATATATATGGGCATGGTGCCCGAACTTGCTTATGCAGTACTTGGCTGTGCAAGAATTGGTGCAATACATTCCGTAATTTTTGGCGGCTTTAGTGCGCAAAGTATTGCAGATAGGTTAGAAGATGCGCAGGCAGAATTTATTGTAACATGCGATGGTGCATATCGTGGTGATAAGATAATTCCATTAAAAGCAGTAATTGATGATGCACTTATTGGAAATAAATTGGTGAAAAAAGTAATTGTCTATACCCGAACAAGAATGCCGGTTTCTATGATAAAAGGCAGAGATATTTGGTGGGAAGATGAGATGGAATTTGCAGAAGGACAGGTGGAAAAAGATGGTGTTGTTTCTTTTCCTGCGGAAGAAATGGATGCCGAAGATCCATTGTTTATTTTGTATACTTCCGGCAGTACCGGTAAACCAAAAGGAGTAGTTCACAGCGTTGCCGGTTATATGATTTGGACAGCCTATACATTTGTAAATATGTTTCAATACAACAAAGGCGATGTACATTTTTGTACTGCAGATATAGGCTGGATAACCGGACACAGTTACATTGTATACGGGCCCTTAGCAGCAGGAGCTACGAGCCTGATGTTTGAAGGAATTCCTACATGGCCCAATGCCGGCAGGTTTTGGGATATTATTGGTAAACACAAAGTAAATATTTTGTACACAGCTCCAACAGCAATTAGGAGTTTAATGAGTTTTGGCGATGCTCCTTTAGCAGGCAAAGATTTTTCATCATTAAAAGTTTTAGGCACAGTAGGCGAACCAATTAATGAAGAAGCATGGCATTGGTACAATGAAAATATTGGAAATAAAAATTGCCCAATAGTTGATACATGGTGGCAAACGGAAACTGCCGGAACATTAATATCAAACCTTGCAGGCATTACCCCCGCAAAGCCAGGTTGGGCAACATTACCATTGCCTGGTGTGCAACCAATAATTGTTGATGAAAAAGGAGATGAAATAACTGAAAAAGATGAACACGGAATGTTGAAAGGAAACCTCTGTATCAAAGCTCCCTGGCCCGGTGTTTTAAGAACTACTTATGGTGATCATGAAAGATGCAGGGTAAATTATTTTGCAACATATCCCAATCTATATTTTACCGGCGACGGTGCAATAAAAGATGAAAACGGAAATTATAAAATTACAGGAAGAGTTGATGATGTATTGAATATTAGTGGTCATCGAATTGGAACTGCAGAAGTAGAAAATGCAATAAACATGCACTCGGGTGTTGTGGAAAGTGCTGTGGTTGGGTATCCGCATGATATTAAAGGTCAGGGAATTTATGCTTATGTAATTTATAACGGTCACCATGGCGATGAAAACCAACGCCGTCAGGATATAAGTTTAACTGTGGCAAAAATAATTGGTGCCATAGCAAAGCCTGATAAAATACAGTTTGTAAGCGGACTTCCAAAAACACGCAGCGGAAAAATAATGCGACGCATTTTAAGAAAAATTGCTGAAGGAGAAACAGAAAATTTGGGAGATTCAAGCACGTTGCTTGATCCTGAGGTGGTGAATGAAATAAAGGATGGAAAGATATAGGGTTTGATTGATGTAAGCATTTGTACTTTACTTAGCATTTGTCAGCTGCCCTCTTTCAATCTTTTGTTCTTGCCGTGCAAAAGAATATTTATCTAAGCAGAGCAGCCCATTGTCATTTAATCAAAAACTATCAGCCTAAGCTTTTCCAAATCGTTATCGTAAAAATATAAAACTTAGGTTTTTAACAACTTTAACTTGACAGCATTTTTCTTTATTAAATAACAATACACCCATGTTTAAAATCTGCCAAATTGTTTTTGCTTTGTAGATATTATAAGTTTAAATAGTAATTGGAAGCATTTTTGGGACCCTGAAGATTTATCTACATTTAAAAAACTTATTGTACAACCTTATTTGCACAACTGCTGCTGGCAAAAGCCTCCGGCTTCGCTTTAAATGCAAACCCCATTCCCTGTATGTAGCCCATCGCTTCTTTTAAAGCATCGTTACTTTTAAAATTTGGGTTCGTATTTATATCTGCATGCACTTCCATATCTACACCATACATCGTAAAAATGTTGCAAAGTGAATAAGCAATTTCAATACTTTTTGCCACTTCGAGCAGCATCCTTTCTTTAATACTCATTTTTTGGCGGGTTACTTCGTTGTGTATATACATAAACCCACCTTTGCCTTTTCTTACAAATACAATTACGGTGGCAAATTCAGTTTCTTTTCCCCGGGCAGTTTTTTCAATAAAAGTTTTTACCTGGCTGTCAGTACCAATGCAAACTTTCAGCTCATTACCATTTTCTTTTTCTCTAAGCACGGTATCTCTTACTTCATCTTCAATTAAACCTTCTATAATTTGACCACTCAATTTTCTCCACTGCTGTTGTTGCATTTAACGTATTTTAAATTTGTATTTGTTGAGTAATTTAACTGATTTAATTTGTGTTATTGCATAGTAACATTTTATTAATAAATGCTTTCCACATTTAGCAAACGGTTGTTTACTCAATTACATGTATACGATACTCCAAAAAATACATAGTAAAATACTTAACAACTTTAAAAAATTAGGTTAAATACTTTAATAAGCTTTAGGTCTATTTATATTCCCAAAAAAGAAAGATGGCTGGTTCGTAAACAATACGAGTAAGCCTTTTATTAAACAATTACCAAAGGAATTATACTTTTAATTTGCATTAATCATCAACATCTTTTTTACTTTCAAGTCTTACAAATGCAGCACGTTTTGGTCCTGGAAAAGGAATCTTTTCTCCCTTCACTGCTACCCATATTATTTCATTTAATTCCAGATCAGGTGCAGCATCTTCTACTGCCAGATTAAATTCTTCTGACCGGCGCTGCCATTTATTTTCAGCGATATTTTTTTCATTTAAATTAATTAACGGTATTACCGCAGTATAATCTGAAGCTGCTGATTTATTTGCAAAACAACGCCACATGGGCATTGCTGCAGCATCGTATTGCGTCATTGGCGGCATACCTAAAATTAATTCAATGGTGCGCAAAACAGATGATGTTGAATACATGCTGTGATCTACAAAATTTCTTTTTACAAATCCACCTGCAACATAGGCAGGGCTTCGGTGCGCATCTACATGGTCTGCACCGTTTTGGGCATCATCCTCCAAAATAAAAACTGCTGATTCATTCCAGATAGATGATTTTCTAAGGTATTCAATAAACATTCCAACAGCCAGATCATTATCTGCAACATGTGCATTGGGTGATGGCCGTCCTTTTCTTAATCCTTCGGTATGGTCATTACCAAAGCGTACGGTACTTAATTGTGGTACTGCATTAATAGCCAGTAAAGAATCGAAATCTCTTTTCCATTGGGCAAATCTTATGGTATCTTTTACACTCATATTAAAGCCAGTATAATAATTACACATATTGTTTTTAAGTGAGGGAATATTAGCCTTCCCTTCATCCGCAAATTCTCCATAAGTTCTATAACTAACATTGTTTCTCTTGCAATTATCCCATATAAAACCATCCTTATTATTCGCAACGGAACGGTTACCTTCAGCATCATACCTGCCACCTCTACCACCGTAATTTGTAGGCCATGTTTTTTCTAAATAATCAGTTGAATAGGCACCCATACTCCAGTTATGACCATCTGCACTTACTTCTGCATCTACATAAAAATTATCTAGCAGTACAAAATCATTTACCAGATTATGCTGGTTGGGAGTAACATTTTTACCAAACAAAACCAAGCTTGAATCACCATTGCCCTTTGGCATATCGCCGAGCATCTGGTCATAGGTTCTGTTTTCTTTAATAATATAAAACACATATTTTATTGGTGATTTTTCACCAACTTTTTTTGGTATAGGGTTTCCCTCAAGCCCATCTGCATTTAATTCTTTTGCTTTTGTGTAAGGAGTATTTGCATAAACAGCTTTTGAAAAAATGGCCAACTGCTTATCCGAAGGTGTAGAAATAATACTGAGGGTTCCTTTAAATAATCCTGCTATATATTGAACGCCCATAGGCTTTGAAGTATCGCCTTGCTGATAAATTACAGTTTCCCTGCTACGATATGGATTTGGTCCGTATGGATTTGCCTGTGATGAAAATCCTTTCCCGTTTGTAACAAATATTTTATTACCGATAACTTTTACATTTGTTGGATACCATCCTACCGGTATAAAACCTTTGGCTTTACTGGCACCAATTTTACTTACATCAAAAACAGATAAGCAGTTGTTATCGGCATTGGCAATGTAAAGCGTTTGATCATCTGCACTTAGTGCCAAACCATTTGTGGTACTGCCGCTTGGCGCATTTGGATACAGTGCTGCATTAAGGGTTTCTATTACTTTGTTTGTTGAAAGGTCTATTATAGAAACGCTGTTATCGTTCGCATTTGCTACAAATAAATGTGTATTTCTTTTATTGATAATTATTTCATTGGGGTTATCACCAACAGCGACTGAAGCTGAAATGCGCAGCAATTTTGTATCAAACAAAATTATTTTATCAGCACCCCAGCAACTGATGTACAATGTTTTTTTATCTTTTGAAAGCAGACAGCTGTATGCTTCTCCATCGAGTTTTATTTTTTGTAAAACCTGTTTTGTTTTTAAATCAACAAGGTAAAGAGAATTGTTTTCTTTGGTAACAACATACATTCTTTGTGCAGCATCATCTATCTCAATACCTGCTGGCGAAATCAGGTCTTTCATTTTTTTGCCAAGCAAAAAACTGTCAGCAAGTATCAGTTTATTTTGGATGATGTTGTACTGCAAAATCCAGTTGTCGTTTCCTCCACTTGCATACAACTTTTTTTCATCTTCAGAGAACTTTAACCCATACCATGATTTTGCAATTATCACTTCATCCAGTTGCTTATCTGTTACCGCATTTATTAGCTGTATGGTTTGTGTACTTTGGCCGTTATTTGTTATGGCTATGAGCTTACCTGACTTGCTTACAACCATGTTGAGCGGCAGATCTCCAAGAGGCAAACTTTTACCCGCAGGAGAAAGACTCCACCCATTAGGAAGCGTTATTTTTTTGGAACTTAGTTGTTGGAGGGTTTGGCTGAATACAGCAAACGACAACAACAGAACTGGAAAGAAAAAGAGTTTTTTCATACATAAATTTAGGCAGAGCAATTTACAATGAAGTGGGTAAAAACTATAATTGTAATTTACATTTTCTTTGATATTTAATATTGATGTATAACAACAGGTAAATAAATATTAAAAGTTGATCCTTCATTTGGTTTACTGTCAGCAGTAATAATCCCGTTATGGTTTTGCACAATTTTTTTTACTATAGCAAGTCCAATCCCGGTACCGGGATAATCTTCTTTTATGTGCAGCCTTTGAAAAACTTCAAAAATTTTGTCCCTGTATTTCGGATTAAATCCTATACCGTTATCCTTTACGGCTATACGGCAGTATGGTTTATTTTTAAGCAGTTTAGCAGTTGTAAGTTTTGCTATTTCAGCTGTAAATTCAGATGAGTTGGCGGTAGTATCAGTTATTGTAATATGTGGGGCTACATTAGCTTTGGCAAATTTAACTGCGTTGGTTATAAGGTTGTTAAATACCTGTCTTAGTTGAAACGGAATTATCATTACATCACATAACGGATCTAATTCAATCACAGCTTTTCTCTCCGCAATAAGTTCCGACAGTTCTTCCATTACTTCAGTTGCAATGATGGTAAGATCTGTAGATACAAAATTTCTGTCAGCAACGTTTGCACGGGAATATGCCAGCAAATCTTCTATTAACGTTTGCATGCGTTTGGCAGAAACCTGTATTCTGCTAAAATAATCTTTCCCTTTCGGTGTCAATAAATTTGCCTCTTTCCCTGTAATAAGCGATGCAAATGTTTGAATTTTACGCAGCGGTTCTTGCAAATCGTGGCTGGAGATATAATTAAAGGACTGCAATTCTTTATTTGCATCACTTAGCTGTTCTGACCGTTTTTGTTTTTCTTCATTTTGAAATTTAAGTAGAGCATTTGCAGCACTTAATTCAAGCGTACGTTGAGCAACTTTTTCTTCAAGTTCTTTTGAGTGTTGTTGTTCCGTTTCAATATTTTTATTTCTTGCCAAAACTTGATCCGTTACTTCATACCCAAATACCAAAATGGCATTTATAACTTTCTCCACATCATATATTGGCTGGTAACTAAAATTAAAATAATTTAATTGTGGCACCAACCCTTCGTCACGTGCCAATGTGATAGGTATATCTATACCTACAAAAGGTTCACCCGTTTTATAAACATTATCTAAAATGGTATCAAACCCCTGCCCTTCTAATTCGGGCAAGGCAATCATCATAGGTTTACCTTGTATTTTTCGTTTACCAAATAGCGACTGATAGCGCTTGTTCACTAAATCATACACGTGGTCAGGTCCGGTTAATGTACAAATAAATGCAGGTGCTGTTAATAAAAGTTCTTGCACCATTGTTGCCTGCGCTTCCATTTTTTTTCTGGCAACCACAACATCAGTTATATCGTTTGTTATACAAATTATACCCGTAATGGTGGCATCTTCATCAAACATTGGCTGGTAAACCAGGTTATAAAAGCTTTTTTCTTCATTACTTGATGTAGCACTTGTATACTCCACTTCTTTTAAATGATAAGGAATACCTGACTTTAAAACTTTGTGCAATATTGGCTCAGCAATACTTTGGGTTTCCGGCATTGTTTCAAAAAGATTTTTACCAACAAAATCTTTTTCGTTCATTCCTATAATTTGCAAAAAGGCTTCATTTGCCATCTCTACGTGAAAATATATGCCCTTAAAAATGCTTACGCCCACTGAAACCTGTAACAATATATTTTTAAACCTTCCCAAAAATTGATCATCTTTTAGCCTGTATTTTTTTTGCTCTGTAACATCTTCAATAGCCAATAAAATAAATTTTTCAGCACCTGCCTCGCTCATTACCTCTCTGGCATTTAACAGCAATATTTTTTTACCAACCAACGGAAAATTATGTACAACTTCAAAATCTGTAAAAGTTTTATTTTCTTCTACAATACCATTTAACAAGGTTCGCAATGCCGGAATATTCCAGTGTTTATTTGCTAGGTCGTAAATTAAAATACCTTCCGTATCCTTTTTTGGAATATGAAAAGTGCTGTAAAAAGATTTATTTGCACTGCTTATCCTAAGGTTTTTATCAAGCACCAAAATAGGTTCTCTAATGGTTGCTACAATAGATTCTGCATAACGCCTTGCAGTGGTTATTTGTTCGTTAAGAAAAATTAACTCCTGGTTAACAACGGTAAGTTCTTCATTGGAGCTTTGCAGTTCTTCTTTACTGGTTTCCAGTTCTTCGTTTAAACTTTGTAACTCTTCGCTGCCGCTAAGCAACTCTTCATTGGCACTTTGCAACTCTTCATTGGCAGCTTCCTGGTCTTCGGTAATGCTGCGCATATCCTCCCTTGTCTGCGCAAGTTCCCTTTCAAGTTGTTTTATGTAAAGGTCTTTTTCTTCGTTTAACAAGGTAGGCTCAGTAACACCATCTGACTTAGAAGGGCTTGAAATATGTAGAGTTTTATTATCGTGAAAAAGTATTAGATAATGTGGCTCTACCATATTTGGAATAGGCATTGCTTCAATATCTACAAATCGTTTTACATTATCTATATTTAAAACAATATTTTCTTTTAATACAGCTGCTTTTAATTTTTTTGCTTTGTGCAAAATATTGCGGAGTTCAAAGGCCAAACCGCTGCGTGCCATTTTTAATAAGTTGTGGCTTGGCTTACCGGCTGCCTGCTCCAAATATAAATTTGTATTGCCCCTAAAATGTACAATATCC
>JANLVW010000065.1:0-1736 GCA_031364205.1 Ferruginibacter sp. | reverse complement strand
CCGGGTTTAGCTACTCGTGGACGCTTTAATCCATTTCTTTTTAAAGGAACGGTGTTTTCTACAGGCGGTTACTCGGCATTATATGGCCAGGCATTATCAGCCGCTCTTATTCTGGAAAGTGCAGATTTACCCGAAAGAACCGAAGCCGATCTCAACATATCAGCCAGTGGTGTAGGTGGAGGAATACAAAAATTGGCAAAAAACAAGAAAGCTGCATGGGGAGTTTCATACAATTACACTAATCTGGTACTTGCATTTGCTGTTATTAAACAAAAAGTAGATTTTTTTAAAACACCGGTTTATCACCAAGGCGATGCAAACTTTAGAATAAAAACTAAAAAGGGTGGATTTATTAAATATTACGGTTACGCAAGCTGGAACCAAACCGGCATTCGTAATCCTGATATTGATTCCGTGCTACTCAAAAACGCATTTGAAATTGAGAATCTAAATACATTTCAAAACATAAGCTGGAGAGAAAACGTAGGCAGCGGTTGGAAAATAAACACTGCTTTAAGTTTTAGTACCAATAAAGATGATATTGGCAATGAACTGTTAAATAATGCTAATCAAAAGCAACAGATTTTTTTACCTGCAGGTTACTCAGGCAAAAACTTTTCTTTAACAAATAAAGCACAATATGCGCAGGCTAAAATAATAATTGAAAAAAGATTAAAAGGAATTAACACTCTACGTTTCGGATCTGATTATTTCTACAGCAAAGAAAAAACGCTGTATACATTATTTGATGGTACAAAGTTTAATGATATTGCAAAAGATAATTTTTATGCAGCTTTTGCAGAAACAGATTTATACATAACCAAAGATCTTGCATTAAAAGCGGGTGGCAGGTTAGAGCACTCCGAGCAAATAAACAAATGGAATGCTGCACCACGTGCATCAGTTGCTTATAAGTTTAAAGATAAAAGCCAGCTCTCTTTTGCTTATGGTATTTTTTATCAAAATCCTGAGCGCAGATATTTACCTTTATTGAGCAGCAATGTTGGTTACTCGAAAGCAACCCATTATATTTTACAATATCAGGTTGCAAAAAATAGTCGGATTTTTAGAACAGAAATGTTTTACAAAAATTACAACGAATTATATAAAACGGCTGTAAATAATTTTGGAAGAGAAAATGCTGCTAATAACAACGGTTTTGGTTATGCAAAAGGAGTAGAGGTTTTTTGGAGAGATAAAACTACCGTTAAAAATCTTGATTACTGGATATCGTATTCCTATTTAGATACCAAGAGAAATTATTTAAAATTCCCTGGCTCTTTAATGCCCTCGTTTGCTGCAAGCCATACAGCATCTTTTGTTGCCAAAAAATTTGTTACTGTTTGGAAAACCGGTTTCAACGTGAGTTACAATTTTGCAAGCGGCCGACCATATTACAACCTTCGATACGACAATGCACAAAGCAAATACATCATAAAAGAAGAAGGCAAAACAATTAATTACAACAACCTTAGTTTTAGCATGAACTACTTACCCAATATTGGTAAAACGAATAAGAAAACCTTCATTGTATGGGTATTGTCTTTAACAAATGTGCTTGGGCAGGAGCAGATTTATAATTATAATTTTTCAGCTATCAACAACAATAAGGTAGCTGTAATTCCACCCTCAAAAAGATTTTTGTACATAGGTTGCTTTTTAAGTTTTGGTATTGACAGAACGCAGGATGCAATAAATAATAATTTGTAGGAAGACGATGACCAACCACCAACTAT
>JANLVW010000014.1:0-4022 GCA_031364205.1 Ferruginibacter sp. | reverse complement strand
GTAGTTTGCCATTGTAGCAATTGCCAGCGCTTTATCAATTAAATCTTTTCGGTACGGTTCGCTCATATCAGGGAATCGGGTACCCAATATATCTTCATTTTTACCAATTAATGGATTTATTGTTAGGGTGCTGATGTGGTCGTTAATAATCATTAAATCCCCTACTTTAAAAGTTTTGTTCATACCTCCTGCAGCATTGCTGATAAGCAAAGTTGAAATACCCAGATGCTTCATTACTCTAATTGGAAAAACAACTTCTTCTGTTGAGTAGCCTTCGTAATAATGAAAGCGTCCCGCCATTGCTACCACTTTTTTTCCTGAGAGTTCTCCAAAAATTAATTTGCAGCTGTGACCCTTTACAGTGCTTACAGGAAAATGAGGAATATCGGCGTAAGTAATTTCTTTTTCAATTTTTATTTCTCCGGTGAAGCTTCCCAAACCACTGCCCAATACTATTCCCACTACCGGTGTTTGTTTGTATAAATTTTTTATAAACGCAACTGCTGATTCTATTTTTTGTAAAACTCCTGACATTAATTTTTTTATTTTTGAAAGGTTGAAATAATCTTTTAAAATTATTCAAAAATACGATGTTTCATTTTGTTATATTAATCGATACTTTTCTTTTTAACATAGGATAAATAATGTTGCAAAGAAAAAAGATGAATGAAAATGAAAAGATGAATGGAGCGTCGCCAATAAAGATCCAAATAGTTGCTTCTTTGTTCGCTCAACAAAAAGCTTTTTTAATTTTACAAAAAAGCCGTAATTACTGTACCAGTTACTTTAAAATATGATAACTCAAAAAACAGATTTTCAAAAAACTTGGGTATTGTTTTTCGCTATCTTCGCAAAAAACTTTACAATATGAATCTTCATGAATACCAGGCAAAGGAATTATTGAAAAAATACAATGTGCCTGTGCAGGAAGGCGTGGCGTGCAGCACAGTTGCGGAAGCAGAAGAAGCTTATCGTTTTATAAATACACAGTACGGCAGCAAATTCGCAGTAGTAAAAGCGCAGATTCATGCTGGTGGCCGTGGTAAAGGAAATATAGTTGGTAAAGTGCAGCGTGGTGTGGCCGTTGCAAAAAGTGTGGAAGATGTAACTCGAATTTCAACCAATTTGTTGGGAGGTACGTTGGTAACTATACAAACCGGCGAAGCAGGGAAAGTGGTCAATAAAATTTTGATTGCTCAAGATGTTTATTATGATGGTGCTAACCCTGTGAAGGAATTTTATCTATCTATTTTATTAGACAGAACAAAAGGTGAAAATGTAATAATGTACAGCACTGAAGGAGGTATGAACATTGAAGATGTTGCACATAGCACACCTGAAAAAATATTTAAGGAATGGATTCATCCGAGCGGAACTTTGCAGGCATTTCAGGCACGTAAAATTGCTTTTAATTTGGGTTTATCAGGCGAAGCTTTAAAAAACTGCGTAAAGTTTGTTACTAATTTATACAATGCTTACGTTGGATTGGATTGTGGAATGCTCGAAATAAATCCATTATTTAAAACAAGCGATGAAAAAATTATTGCCGTTGATTGCAAGATGAATGTAGATGACAATGCTTTGATGCGCCATGCAGATATTATGGCCTTGCGTGATGTCAGTGAAGAGGACCCAACAGAAGTGGAAGCGGGAAAATACAATTTGAATTTTGTAAAATTAGATGGTAATGTTGGCTGTATGGTTAATGGTGCCGGGCTTGCAATGGCAACGATGGATATGATTAAATTAAGTGGCGGTGAACCTGCAAATTTTTTGGATGTAGGAGGTACAGCAAATGCACAAACTGTGGAGGCGGGTTTTCGTATAATAATGAAAGACCCGAAAGTAAAAGCAATTCTTATAAATATTTTTGGTGGTATTGTTCGCTGCGATCGTGTGGCACAGGGTGTTATTGATGCTTACACAAGTATTGGAAATATTAGTATTCCAATAATAGTTCGTTTGCAGGGAACCAACGCAGATGTTGCTAAAAAATTAATTGATGAAAGTGGCTTAAAAGTACAAAGCGCAATTTTGTTAAGTGAAGCTGCTGATTTGGTGGGTAAAGCAGTTGCGTAAAAATTAAGATTAAATTTATTGAAAAACCCGTTCATTTTACGAACGGGTTTTTTAATGAAATATAATTTAAACAATATTTTTAAAAATAAGATTTAAACTAAACAAGTTTTCATTTAAGGAAAAACTTTTAGAAATAAAATATTACGATTTTGGTACCAAAACAGCATTAACCACATGTATAACACCATTGCTTTGATTTACATCTGCAATAGTTACATAAGATTTTCCGCCTGATGTATCCATAATTTGTATTTTTTTACCTTTTAATGAAATTGTAAGATTAGGACCTGCAACAGTTTTAAGCGTTGCTTTGCCACCACCTGCTTTAATTTTTGCTACAAGATCAGCAGCACTTAATTTACCGGCAACTACATGATATGTAAGTACGGTTTGCAACATCTTTTTATTTTCTGCTTTCAATAAAGTTTCTACAGTTCCTTTAGGTAACTTATTAAAAGCTTTATTTGTTGGTGCAAATACTGTGAATGGACCGGCACTTTCCAAAGTTTCTACCAAACCAGCTGCTTTTACTGCTGCAACCAATGTTGTGTGGTCTTTGCTGTTTACAGCATTCTCAACAATATTTTTTGAGGGATACATTGCAGCACCGCCAACCATAACTGTTTTTTCCATTTGTGCGGATGCAGTTGTAGTAGCGATTGCTATTGCCACAAGCATAAATAAATTTTTAATTTTTTTCATAAATTCTTTTTTTAAGTTTTTTTGTTTTAAGTTTTTATTTGATGCGATAATTTACGGCATCTTATAAAAGTTGGTTTTAGTGATTGGGAAAAAATAAAAAAGTAATTTTAATGCACATAAAAAACCGACTTTTAAAGGGCTGCTTTTTTTATTATAAAATTTTAGTAATCATTTCCGTTTGGCTTTGGTTTGGGCTTGGGTATATTTTTTTTATCTTCTACAATTACCGGTGTTGTAGAAATCTTAGGCTCTTTTTTTTCTTCTTTTTTCTTTTCCTTGTTTTTGTTTGTATCAGAAATAACAGCTGGTGCATTCATATCACTTAGATCTTCCTGTAGAAAATCACCCGCAGCACCATTGCCGCTGTCCTCAGTTAAACTGTCGCCCCGGCTAAGTAAATTTTGAAAATTAGCATCTGCAAAAATTGGTGCATTTTTAAGTTCGGCTGGTGCATTAAATTCTTTTTGACTGGTATAGCTTTCAAACCTTTTATCGGCATAAACTTTTGTCATAAAATTTCCCCAGGCAGGGGCTGCCATTTCTGCACCGCCGCCGTTGCTATAAATAGGAATAAAAGGGTCTTCACAACCAACCCAGGTGCCTGCTAGTAATGTAGGAGTGTAGCCTATAAACCAGCCATCTGTATTTCCATTTGTCGTTCCTGTTTTTCCTGCTTTTTCAGCCGGTATTTTATAATTATTTAATCTGCGGGCTGTACCTGCTTTTATAACTCCTTGCATCATTTTTACCATGGTGTAATTATCAGATTCCCCTATAACCTGTTTGCTTTGTGCAATAGGAAATTCATACAATAAGTTACCGTTCTTGTCTTCTATTCTTGTTACAAACACAGGCTCTGTATTGTAACCCTTGTTAGGAAACATTGTATAGGCCTGTAACATTTGTAACATAGGAATTTCAGCAGCTCCCAGTGCAATTGAAGGATACGGAGGAATTGTAACTTTTATACCACACAGTTGTGCAAACTCAATTGTTTTTTTCACACCTATTGAACCCATTAAATGCCAGGCACAACCATTTATAGATTTAGCTAAACAAAAAGCACAAGTACCGCCACCAGTGCTAATGGTTTTACCTCCTAAAGTTAAAGGACCACCAGGAATATAAGTTTCAGGTGTATAGCCAAGTTCAGTAACTGCAAGCGTGTAAAGCAATGGTTTAAAAGTTGAACCTACCTGTCTGCTTGCAGTTACATGGTCGTATTTAAACCATCTAAAATC
>JANLVW010000002.1:0-1294 GCA_031364205.1 Ferruginibacter sp. | reverse complement strand
GTACTTGCAGCTGTTGGAGCTGCAGTCAGCTTTGGAGTTTCGACGCTATTAAAATATTTTGTTAGATCCTTAAAAAAATAGTTCATTCTATAGTTGTGGTGACCTTAGGCAGAACAAATAAAAAGCCCCTGCGAAGGGGCTTTTTTAATGCCTTAAAAGGGCAATGCTGATAACCAACGGCGACCTGATGGATAACACCAAAGGTAGCTGCCGCATGGAAGAGCTACAACTGAAACACCGGGCAAGGGACGAAAATAAATGCCTAACCTGCGGACATGCTTGCTGAATGCCAACCTGGAAACCTGCGGCGGAAACTGCTGGAGTGAAAGACTAAGCGGACATAATGAAATGTGCCGGATGCTGATAATACGAAGCTGCTTTTGCATAACTGTGATTTTTTATAAGCATCTCTCAGCGAAGGCAGATAAAAAACCAAAAGGAAACGGAATAAAAGATGGGTCTGTGCGTTGGGTTTGTGTTTATGCCGTAGTCTTTTTGTTTTTTAATGTCAGGCAAAGTGCGGTGGGCTGCCGTAGCTATTTTTGCTGCATGAAAAACACAATTGCAAAAGTTGCGACTATACAACCAGGCAATGCAGGAAGTACAGCAGCAACTTTATTTTAGCGTTTACATTTAGTATTCGCAGGGTAACATTAAGCAACCATCAACAAGCCAAATAGTTGCTTGATCATAAGCAAAATCACTGAAAGGAATGTGCTGATTTGCCACTTTGTTTTTATTGCCATCTGTAGCATTAATTGTAAAAACATTGTTTTTTAACCGTTTTAATTCCCATACCTGAAAGCGCTCATTGTTTACTTCCTTTTTGCATTGATGACTAATAATTAAATCAATGAGCCAATACGCTTCGGCTTTTTCAGCCATCATTTTTACGCCATCGGTGTAAAGCATTAAAGATGGTTTGTGGCAGTAGAAATTGTCTGAACCATTGCAGCTTCCAAAATAATTGTTTGCATTTTCCATTTGTAGATAAAATTTAATTTGTAAAAGAAAAAAAAGAAAAAAAGAAAGCATTGACGGGAGACGGCGTGGCTAAAAAACAAGGAGGAACGGAATAAATGATGGGCTTGTGCTTGGGTTTTGTGTTTATGCCGTAGTTCCTTGTTTTTTTAAAACGTAGGAGTGTGATAGCCGGCTAACTTTGCTTCGTTTTTTTTAATCATCTTTTCAGGACCGTTTTCTGTGGAGACGGGTAAGATGATTAATAACTTCTTTGCTTTTCTTGGGTAACATGGCAACCTCAATATCTAGGATAGTGGAACTATGAAATTTT
>JANLVW010000847.1:0-4292 GCA_031364205.1 Ferruginibacter sp. | reverse complement strand
TTGCTGTCCGCTTGAGGTATTGTAAGTAATTTTTTAAAACTGTCTATTTTTACAGATTGTGCTGTTGCTGTAACGCTTAATAACAATAATAGAAGAAAAGTGTAAGTCTTTACCATAGTGTAAATGGTTAAACAAATTATTTTAGTTTTTTTTCCTAAAAGAATAATAAATTTACATTAATATTTTTTAATATGTATGCACTGTTATTTTATTAAAACTTAAATGAAATGTAAAATGTTAGAGAATAAAACTGAAAATTTTTCTGTTACCTTAAAGAAATTCAAAACCAACATAAAAGGTTTACTCAACGCTAAAAAAGATCGGCTTGTGCTGATCATCATGTCTAACACGCATGATCCTGCTTTAAAAATTGGCTGCGCAAAAGACGCAATAGCAGTAAAAAAAACCTTTGCAGAAATTTGTGCCCACACGGGTTATCAATTTTGTTCTATAGAAATAACGGGTGTCAATTATAACTACAAAAACCTTTTTAAAACGCTGGATGGTGTAGGTCTATATAATGATGTAACTGTATTTTATTATTCAGGTCATGGCTTTAGTTATCAAAATGATAGTCGATATAAATATCCACAACTTGATTTGCGAAGTCATGATAACCAACCTGATTTTAATAAAATAAATTTTATAGAAGAGAATACCGAAAACCTTAAAGTGCTGTTACAGATTATGCGCCTTTATGGCGGGCGTATTAATATTGCTATTGCAGATTGCTGTAATACTGTTATTCAATTTACCCGCAAAAAAGAAAGTGCAACTGAGATTGATATCGCTAATGAGCTAATGGTTGCTGCAAGCAAAAAGTTTACAAAACAATTATATGCGGACCATCGTAACCAGGTTTGTGTTTTGGTTTCGTCCTCTACGCATGGGCAGCCTGCCATTGCAGACAATGAAATAGGCAGCATTTTTACACATTATTTTACAGAAATTATTAAAGGGTTACTTACAAAACAATCTCAAACCGGCCAATATTTTCCATGGGTAAAAGTGCTGAAAGGCACATCTGAAAAAGCTTTTAAAGCAAGCCGAAGCTATAACATAGGCAATGACATTGCCGGGAAACAAAAAGCCGTGTTTGAGGTTTACATTGAGAGCGATGATAATTATGAAAAGCGTATGAGTAAACATGGCTGGTAAAATGGCGGAGGATGTGTAAAGCCTTCGGGGGGCGTGTGCAAGTGTACAAAGCCAAGTATCTGTTACGGGCTATCCGCTGCAATTACGCACTCGTTTCTCGCCTGCAGGCTTTGCGCTTCTATTCCGGCCATGCGCAGCAGCAAAATATTTTTCAACTTTTATTGAAGCGAACAAATGTTGCTAAAGCGGAGGCAAATTATAATTATAAGTTCAGCTGGCTAAAGCTATACTGAAATAGTTTTTTATGTAAACATTACGAATTATTGCAAGCAGTTTTAAACATTTGCTATTCCTTGCAGCCAATTAATCTAACTGCAAGGAATTAGATTAAAGAAATTGGCTTAGATTATTATTTGTAATGGATACGTGTAATCCTCGGCTGCAAGATTTCTATTTTTACAGGTCCTGGCACTTAATAATATAAAGTAATGGCACCCATGAAAGTGCACATGCTCCATGGTTTGAAACAATTGTATGAATATTTAACCGTAAATTGACACAACAATAAAAGGAGTGCCTGTTACTAAATAAAACTGAAGGCCGCTCTACATTAAATGATACCCACACTCATCAGAGATATAATTCCTTCAGCTTTTTTAGAAGAGTATGTGCGCAAATACCAGGTTTTTCGGTTTATGTTTCATAAAGAAATCATTCCACCCATAAAGCATCATTATCCAAGGCCGGAGCATAGCATTACTTTTTATATTAATGATAAACAAAATTATGAGGATACAAATCTTACCATAAAACCTTATCCGTCATGCGTAATAAATGGTATATACACGGTGCCGGTTCACAGACATGCGGGTCATGATTTTCTAGCAATTAAAGTGGTATTACAGCCAAGCACCCTGTATCAGTTATTAAGGTTTCCCATAACAATACTAACAAATAATTTTTTAGATGCAGAAAGCATATGGGGTAACGATGTAGCAATGCTTTGTGACAGATTGAAGCAGGAAGATGATCTGGATAAAATGATTATTTGCATAGAAAGTTTTCTGACAATTAAAATGAAAAAAATCCATATTAATTTTACACCAATAGATACCGCATCTAACTGGCTTCTTCAACAGGAAAACAATGTTTCCATTGATTGGCTGGCAAGCCAATCCTGTTTGAGTAAAAGGCAATTTATTAGAAATTTTGAGAAAAGAATTGGGGTAAGTGCAAAAACATTTGAACGCATTGTTCGGTTTGATAAAGCATATCGTTTAAAAAACCTCCACCCTCAGTATGATTGGTTATACATTGCAATAGCTTGTGGTTATCATGACTATCAGCACATGGTTAAAGATTTTAAATCCCTTACAGAACTGACGCCATCCTCTTTATCTAACTTAGAATTACAGGCACCTGAACGCCATTTTGGTTTTTCATATCTTTCTTAGAATGTCACTTTTTTACCAGTAGAACTATTTAGTAGCGGGCTAATTTTGATAGGTAATAATTTATAAATTTTAAAATTTTTTATGGAACGCCGAAACTTTATCAAATCAGGTGCAATTGGTTTATCACTTTTAAATATGCCTAACGTGTTATCTGCACAAAGCAATACTATTTTAGGATTAGAACCTTTTAATATTAAACCTCGCCACCCTTTAACTCCCGGTGCGGGAAACGCAGACATTCGAACTATCATTCAAGCCAAGCAAACCGGTATGCAATTTTCAAATGTTGAAGTTGCATTTGCTCCTAAGCAAATGGGCCCCTCTCCGCATACGCATGATAAGTTGGATGAACTTATGTATGTGTTAGAAGGTACCGCCACGGTTATGATCGGTGATAAAATATTTGAAGTAGAAGCAGGTGGTTGGAACTTTAGACCCCAAGGTATCATACATACTTTTTGGAATGCTTCTGATAAGCCATTGAGGTTTATAGATTGTTTTTTTAACCAGAATTTTGAAGATTATCTGGAAGAATTATTTCATAAAATAATTCCTGAAATGATCAGTAAGAGCCTTACACCAGATGCACCGGTAATTGCAAAACAAATGGCTGCCCTTGATAAAAAGTTCGGAATAAAATGGTCTCACAATTTACGCCAGGGCATCATTGACAAATATAATTTGCATGGTTAATCATAAGATTTATGAAAGGGGAAAATACCAATAAAGGTTAGGGTGTGGGATTAATAGCAAAAAAAATTAAGCTGGGTTTTGACTTTCTTCTAGTAAAGATTACTAATATTTTCTAGATGTAGAAATATTAGTAACATCATTACTAGCAGATATGCAGCCAAGCAAATGTGCGTTAGGGTATCTGTGCTTTGTAAACATTTATAATTTGCCGCACAGAAAGTCAACGCTCAAAAGCTTCGTATCATTCCTACGTTAAAGTCTGCATCTCTGTGTTAGTAGGGAGAAATAATTTATTATGGCATTTTTGCAATAGCCACACCAACAAAAGAATCTGCAGTACCATAATATACATACCATTTCTTTTTAAAATAAATAAGTCCTTCAGAGAAAGTAGTTCCTGCTTTATACTGCCCGGTTACTTCATGAGGCAATGATGGTTTTAATAAACAAGTATCTGTTCTAAAAACAATTTTCTCCATATTATTTATATCGAATACAACT
Organism: Ferruginibacter sp.; assembly: GCA_031364205.1. Lineage (GTDB taxonomy): Bacteria > Bacteroidota > Bacteroidia > Chitinophagales > Chitinophagaceae > Ferruginibacter. The sequence goes on along the minus strand of JANLVW010000847.1, from coordinate 546 downwards.
TCGCCTACAGAATAAGTTCCTTTGGGAAGTGATGGATCTGCTTTTTCATCATTGGCATTTTTACCATTGTACATTAACAGAATCCCTTTATCTGTGAACAATGCAGGCGGTCCACATTCTGTAAGGTCACTGTCAAATTTCCCAGGGCGGGTGATCATTGCTTTTTTTAACTCACCATATTCATCCAGTAATGGATACCAATCATAGAGGTTAGTTGACCAGGCAAGGTTTACAAAATGTTCGCCCCAATACATCCAATACTTTCCTTTTATTTTAGCAAGGACTGGCTTGCCATTTTTCATCTTTGTAATCATCGAGGCAGACTTGGAAGCCATGTTTAAAAACTTACCCTTGTAAGCTGTGGCAAAAGCAAGACCTTTTTTCTGCCATTGAAAAAGGTTTCTCGAAAAAGCAATAGATAAACGAGGTACATCGTAATTCCATGCTGTGTAAGCCATCACATATTGCCCGTCTGCTGTTTCCACCACACGAGGATCTTCGCAACCCCCGGGATAATCAAATTGTTTAAATTTTTCAAATTTTTTA
>JANLVW010000780.1:0-1425 GCA_031364205.1 Ferruginibacter sp. | reverse complement strand
TGTCTATCTGCCAGGTTACTTTGCCATGCGGCACCTGTATTTTTCTTAACTCATTAGCAACAAACATCAAATCAGCCAATGCAGCGTTTTCAAACAAAAAAACTCCTTCTTCTACAGAAAGAAATTCAAAAGACATTGCTTTTTTTAACAGGTCATCAATATTCATTTTCAACATATTTAAATTGCATTACAAAAGTACATTCATTAACTTGTAATATGGAACACCTGCTTTATTAAAACCATCTGCACCATATTATTATTCCTTATTGCGGCTGCCTGTTTTGCACAGTCTGCAACAATAAAAAACAATGCAAAATTTTTGGAAAAAATACCTTTCAAAACTTACACGGGAGGAGTAATTGTTATTGCAGCAAAAATTGACAACAGCGATAAAGAATTAAATTTTATTTTAGATACAGGCAGTGGGGGCATATCCCTGGATTCTACAACCTGCTCAGAACTAAAAATCGTTTTAAAAAAATCAGATACAACGGTATCCGGTATAGCAGGATCTAGAAAAGTTTCTTTTGCGTTTAACCGAAAACTAACTACCGGTAATTTAATAACTGACAGCCTTAATTTTTATGTAAACGATTATAGTTTATTGGGCAGTGCTTATGGAGAAAGAATAGATGGTATTATTGGATTTAGTTTTTTAAGCAGGTATATTCTGAATATAAATTTTGATTCTGCACAAATAAAATTTTATAAACCGGGACATTTTAAATACGAAAGAGGAGGTACAATTATAAAACCAAGTTTAAGAAAATTAATGGCTGTGCCCTTAACTGTGAGGGATAGAGAAAAAGCTGAATCAAATTTTTATCTGGATACAGGTGCAGGATTATGTCTTTTAATTACAGAGCAGTTTTTAGAATATAATAACATTATTTTAAAAAGAAGAAGACCTGTTGTTACTCAGGTTCAGGGCCTTGGTGGCAAAAAGACAATGCGCCTAACAGTTGTAAAATCTTTAAAGATTGGTCCTTACACATTTAGAAACGTACCTACTAACTTATATAATGATGAATTAAATGTAACATCTTATCCATACACAGCGGGCTTATTGGGCAACGACATTATGCGCAGGTTCAACATTACACTCAATTATCCTGAGCAGGAAATGCACCTTATTCCTAATTCCTTTTTTACTGACAGGTTTGATTATGCTTACTCAGGTTTGTCCCTTTACAATTATGAGAATAAAATTTATATTGATGATATTGTCGAAAAATCTCCTGCAGAAAAAGCGGGTTTAAAAAATGGCGATGAATTAATTTCTGTAGGAACAAATATTTCAGGTAATCTTCAACAATATGAAATCCTTTTGCAGCAGCTAAATGAAAAAATATTATTAATTGTAAAAAGAAAAGATGTCCCTTATATTTTTTCATTGCAGCCTATCAGCATACGATAACAAATTTT
>JANLVW010000760.1:0-17193 GCA_031364205.1 Ferruginibacter sp. | reverse complement strand
TCCATTTCAAAAACACCCATCGGTCCGTTCCACAAAATGGTTTTTAATTTGTTTATTATTTCACTAAATATCCCTACCGCTTTTGGTCCAATATCAAGTCCCATCCAGCCATCAGGAATATGATCGCTAGGGCAATCTTTTGTGTTTGCTTCAGCAGCAAATTTATCTGCGATAACTGAGGTTTCAGGCAGGTGAATGAAAATATGACTTTAAATTTTTAATATGCATAAACAATTATATGTTTATGTTTACATTTTTAATTGTTTTTCAACTTCATAGCGGTAACTTCTACTGACAGGTAATTCATATTTGCCAATTTGTACAAATTCATGGTTGAAAGAATCAACCTTTTCTTTGGATATTATAAATGATCGATGAATGCGTATGAATGATGGGGGAAGATCATCTTCAAGAAGAGAAATAGTATATTTTGTTACAATAGTTTTATCCTTAGTAACAACTTTTATGTAATTTTTCAGACTTTCAATAAATAACACGTCATCATAATTTAATTTAATATTTTTCCTATCAGAACGCAGGTAGAAAAAACCTGATTCATCTTCTTTAATCTGCTTGCTATTAAACAGCCCTTTATCAATTTTAGTAACATTGAGTTTCATTATCTTATTTACTCCTTTAAGAAATCTTTCAAACGAAATCGGCTTTAGAAGATAATCTACAGCATCGAGGTCAAAACCTTCAACCGCAAATTGTCTGAAGGCCGTGGTGAATATGACTTTTGGAGGATTAGATAAGCTTCTTAAGAAATCTGTACCCAATATGTAAGGCATTTGTATATCGAGAAACAATAGATCAATAATATTATTTTGAAGCAAAGAAAGAGCTTCCACACCATTGCTGCAACTTCCTGTAAGCTGGAGTATCGGAACAGCTGTGATGTATTTTTGTATGAGCTTTAATGCGGGCGGCTCATCGTCCACTGCAAGGCAGTTTATTCTTTTTATAGTCTGCACTTTTTTATTTTATAAGATTCATCAAATTAAATTACTTGATTGTTATCCAATTGGTATTTGCATATTGACCGTAAAAGTATTTACCGTTGGCTCAATAATTAAATAATGTTTTTGGGGATATAAAAGGCTCAATCTTTTTTTTACATTATTTAGTCCTATACCATATAATCGGTTTGTTTTAGCTTCAACGGGCTTGTTATTAACCAATACGAAATTCAGTATATGATCTTCTGAATGTATCGTTAATTTTATCCATGGATTTTTCAGTATTTTACTGGCGCCATGTTTAAAACTGTTTTCAATAAAGGGTATCATTAATAAAGGAGCAATTTTCTTGTTTGCGTAATCTCCGGTTATTTTCAAGTCAATATCAAGATTATAATATCGTATTTTTTCCAGTTCAAAATAATCATTCATCATATTTATTTCCTTGCTCAAAAGCACATAAGGAACACTGCATTCATTAATCATATAGGATAGTAAATTTTCCATCTTACCCACAAGATTTTTCGCTTTTTGAGGTTCTGTAAGAATAAAAAAATAAATATTGTTTAAAGTATTAAACAGGAAATGCGGATGTATTTGCGCTTTTAATAATTGCAATTCAGCATTGCTGTTTTCCCTAGCAAGTATTTTGTTTTCGTTTTGCTGCAGATACCAATCTTTTATTTTTTTCAGGAATAATAATGATAAACAGATAAGCGGCGGATTACCCAAAAGCCTTATACCAGTAGCCTTGAAAAACTTAAACGTAAATACTGAAAAGCCTATAGCATTGGTCATTCCTTTGTTTATTGCACTATTTAATAAAGCTAATCCGATCATTGCAATAAATAAAGCCAATGTATTAACAACAAAAAGTAAATATTTCTTTTTTACAAAAAAAAATGGAATCAAATAATACATCATCGTGTACGAAATTATAATATTAAAAAGTACGCCCCATATTAATGCAGCAAGTAGAATGGATAGTATATCTTCAAAAAAATGCTCTGGAGGGTATATAATACCGATACGAATAAAGTGATACAAAAAGATGCCCAAGCAAAATACCAAGTGTCTTTTGAGACGAAAGGCAGCCTTTTTAGAAAATATGAATCTATAAAAGTTCATATAATTTTTCTTTTACAATGTTATCTTCTTCAAGGTTTGCTAAGTGCAATGGTAGGTTTATATTGATAGCCATATCTTGATCATTGATGTTTATCGTAAATTTATATGTATTAGGATAGGTAAGACGCAATTGTTTTTCAATAGTAAAAAAGTGCACTTTTGCTATCGAAACGCCATTTAACTTATTTAGAAAACGATTAAAAACCATATTATAATCTAAGTAATCATCTCCAACTGTTATAAATAATTTGAGTGAAAGATGTTTTTGATTTTCTTTTAAAATAAAATCAAATGAGCTCTCAATAAATGATAACAGTAAAAGGGGTACAGTATACTTTCCTGAAGTAATACCTGAAACACAAATATCGGTATCGAACTTGCTCCTTCTGCTTCTTTTTTGAAACTCAGCATAGCTTTTTATTATTTCAAGTTCTTTCTCCAGCGCTATCCACTGCCTGTCACTCTCATATAAAAGGTAGCTCAGCAAATCCGATAACTTCAAAATAAGATTTGCTGCAAGTCCCGGGTGAAGAAGAATATTTCGTTTTATGGTATTAAGAGAATAAAAAAGAAAGCGCGGGTGAAGTTGATTTTTAAGAAGCTGTAATTCCCCGTTAATTTTTTCTTTGGCAAGGCGTTCATTTTCCTTTTGTTCAAAATACCAACTTTTTGTGATTTTTATACCGCCGGAAATTACCAAAATAGTTACTGGTAAAAATAAGCCATTCACTACCAAATTGTACTTGTTGCTGTTGAATGTGATGGTATAAAAGGGCATGTGCCAGGCTAAATGCATATATAAGGCACCCAATAAGGTGGAGGCGACACAACCAATTATAATAAGAACAACTATCCATACTATGAAAAGAGCATACTTTCTCGGAATAAAATAAAGGGGAATTAATATATAAAGCAAAATGTAAGCATCTAAAATGTATGTTGGTAGAAAAAAAAGTAAATAATAAACACTTTCTGAAAAACTTCGTTGTTTCAGGCTTTCATTAAACCCACCTATTAGCAAATTTTGAATAACAAAATGTAAGGCCAATACTGCCCAAAACAAGACGTGACGATATAAACGATTTACTGGCTTATCAGAGAATATAAATTCAAATCCAGTCATGAAGTAATTTTTTGTATAAAGTTAGTTACCTAAATATATATACATATAAATTTTTTTTACTGAATTAAACTTTTGGAATTCAAATTTTACTATTCATTTAAATGTGTTTCATGCCATTTCCAAATTAAAAGTGTTAATGCAATATTGCAGTTCGCGCATATAATAAAATAGGTATCAGATATTTGTTTTATTATGATATCCAAGTGCAAACGTGGAAAAAAAGGACAGTAAATAAGTCAGGAAAATGAGAAAATTAAGGAGACTTTAAATCTACATATTTAAACAGCATTTGAAAACATACCCAAAATAATATTTACCTTTTTACACGTTATTGGACATTATTGAAAAATATAAAATTATTTAAGACCAATAATATTTTTTAAAAAGGTTGCTGCATTTGGGACAGATGACGTTTATCCTCCAAAATGTATAATATATAGTTGACATATATAAAGTGTATTCATAAATTAGTCATTGGTGGAAATAGTAAAAATAATTTCTTAACTATAATTATTTTCGAGTATGAAAATTTTAATTCGAAATATTGTGTTTCTTTCTTCTAAATACAACTTGAGATTAATCTATTCTTAAAATCAATACAGGTAATTTAATAAAGTCTTAATATTAATTCACAATAAAAAAAAAGGAGATTCTAATTATGAAACAAAACAAAAATTTTCCATCTGCAATAGCATTCCTGCTAATTGTATTTTGCACAACAAGTTGGGTGTCCCCAAGGCCTGCATTAAGTTCGCCGGAGGCAGTTACAATAACTGGGTTTTACGATTTTTCAACATTTCCTAATACAACAGGAACATTTAGTACGACAGGGGCATTAAATATTTCAGGTTCATCTACTATGCTTGTAAATCCTGTAATGGCGAATGGAGTTTTAATCAGGGCCCATTGTGAAGTGGTTCTGACCCCTTCGGATGGTAGCGGAACTATTACTATTCACCAGGAATGTGTATACAAAACATCTATGCCTCAGGGAAGATGGCAGATAGTAAGTGGCACAGGCGCTTATACAAATCTTAAAGGAAACGGCCCGCTTACAATGCCAATGGGTGTTAATGGATTGATGGGGGAAGCGATGACCGGAGTTATTTACTAAAAAAAATGTATAAGATCACAGTTATTGTACTCTTATAAAAATTTTATTGAAGGAAGGCTGCACAAGCTTTCCTTCCTTCTTTTAATTTCTCTCACAAAATAAGTAAGCTTTAAATATAATTTTTTTATAAAAAGTTATAACTGATAAAAAAATACCGGGTATTTATTTAAGAATTTTTATTGAAGAGCAGTAGTTATAAATCTGTAATTGAGTTATGAAGAAAATTATTCTTTTAATCAATTTACTTGCGTGTTATTATTTTTCCTTTGCGCAAAATGCATCGATTACAGGGGCAATTATTGATACTATTAATCAACAAATTCTTGTCAATGCATCTGCTTCACTATTACGGCAAAAAGATTCAATTGTTTATAAGTTTACTCAAAGCGATACAAAAGGAATTTTTGCATTAAATAATCTATTATCAGGTAATTACCTTTTATTAATTACACATGTTAATTATGAAAATTATATTGAACACCTGCAATTGAACAGTACTTCTCAAATTAAAATAGGAACTATTATAATGACTTTAAAACCAATTGTTTTAAAAGAAATACAAGTGCAGAAAAAGGTGAGTGCAATCAAAATAAAAGGAGATACAACTGAGTTTAATGCCGATAATTTTAAAGTTCATGAAGGTGCTTCAGTTGAAGAGCTACTTAAAAAATTGCCCGGTATTCAGGTTGATAACAATGGTATAATAACAGCGATGGGAGAAAAAGTGAATAAAGTTTTTGTTGATGGGCAAGAATTTTTTGGAGATAATTCTACAATTGCTACAAAAAATTTACAGGCAAATGCCATTTATAAAATACAAGTTTTCTACAAGAAAAGCGACCAGGCAACTTTTACAGGCATCGATGATGGTAATCAATCTAAAACAATTAACCTGCAATTGAAAGAAGATAGGAAAAAAGGTTCTTTTGGCAAGCTCGATTTGGGCGCCGGTTTAAATGATAAATGGAATAACAAAGCAACTATCAATAGCTTTAGAAAAAAAATACAAGTTTCTGCATATGGAAATATGAATAGTTTTGATAGAACAGGAATTGACTTGCAGCAAAGCAATTATTTTACTTCAGATAATGATCCCTTGTTAAATAGTAATTTGGGAGTTTTTACTTCGTTGTCTAGTAACGATAATGGATTCAATAACTCTTTTTCCTTTAGAGATGGTGTACCTAAAAGCTTGTCCGGTGGTTTAAATTATTCTAATAAATTTTATGATGATCAACAAAGTATTAATGGCAGCTATCAATACAATAAATTTAGTAGTGAAGGGTACGGGAATACATTTTCTCAAGTTGTTTTACCCGATACTATTTTTTTTAAAAGAGAATCAGGTATGAATTTCAACAACAGGCGGAAACATTGTTATAATGGTACTTATGAATGGCAGGTTGATAGTACAACATCACTAAAAATAAAGACCGTTGGTTATAAAAGCGTAAGTAATAATATTAATAATTTTACCGGCGAATCACACAATGAATTTGGAAGCGTTGTAAACAATAGTATGCGAAACACTAAATCAAATGGTAATGATCAGAGCCTGCAATCTTCTTTTTTGATTAGAAAAAAATTTAAGAAACGAGGTAGAACTATTTCTTTTAACCTGGCACAAAACTATTATGAAAATAAAAGTGATGGTTTTCTTTATTCATTAAATTCTTTTTTTAATAAAAATGTAAATATAGTTTTAAGAGATACCACTGATCAGAAAAAAATGAATGAGGTTGTTATCAACACGTTTAATGGAAAAATAATTTTTACTGAACCATTATCAAAAAAACTTTTTGTAGAATTGGCGTATGCTTTTCTCAACAACAAAAGTGATGCCCTGCGTTTATCATTTAATAAAGATGTAAACGGCAAGTATAAATTTATAAACAACTTATTTAGCAACCACTATAATTTTAATGTGTTTTCAAATTTAGCAGGTGTTGCCTTAAAATATAATGGAAAAAAAATGACGTTTTCTTTTGGCAGCGATATTGCAAAATTAAACTTTACTCAAAAAGATTTGCTTGCAGATACTATATTAAAACGTAACTTTACAAATTTTTTTCCCAAGACGAACTTTGTTTATAAGTTCAATAAAAGCGGATATCTATCTATTATATATAATGGTAATACTAAACAGCCGTCTATAAAGCAAATACAACCCGCTTCTGATAATTCTAATCCCCTAAGTATTATTATCGGAAATCCTTTATTAAAGCAGGAGTTTGACCACAGCATTAATTTTAATTTAAATTATTTCAACTTATTAAGCCAGAGGGGCATATCCTTTTTTGGATCCTTTTTACTACAAACTAATGCTATTGTAACCAATAATTTTACTGATACAGTTGGCCGTACAGTCTATAAATTTGTAAATGCCAATGGAAATTATAACTATACATCGGGGTTCAATTATTTTATAAATTTTGAAAAACTTGGTATGAATCTAAATGCCGGTTTAGATTTCTACAAATCAAATTTCAGTAATGTTGTTAACGATAAAAAAAGTGTAACTGATAATAGTTCAATCGCAATAAATATTGGCATAAATCAAGATAAAGAGAATAGATATAATTTCTATTATAACGGAATTATCCGTTATAAAATTTCATCATCTTCTTTAACCAAATCTCTTCAAACAAAATACTGGACACAGGAGCACAGCTTTGGACTTACCGTTATGTTACCGCGGAAGTTTGAATTAAATAATGAACTGCAAGGAAGTCTTCAACAAAGAACTGCATTATTTAATGGTAACAATAATGTATTGTTATGGAATACTTATTTTGGTAAAAAGTTTTTGAAGAATGATAAAGGAATTATTAAAATTATTGCTCACGATATACTTAACCAAAATATCGGTTATTCAAGATATATAAATACCAATGTAATAGAGGAAACAAATTATCAAAGTATCGCTAGATATTTCCTTTTGAGCGTTCTTTTGAGTTTTTAAACACAACGGCATATTTTACATTAATTCCATGTGTCAGATGATATGCAAACTTATAGAAATTTAGAATTTATGCCAATCTACATGATCTGCCCAGAATTCAAAAGTATAGCATAAACTTTACATCTTGTTGGTGATATCGGACTGCCTGAGAGTAAAAATCCTGAATTGAAAAACTGAAATTAACACTAATTACTTTTGCCAAATAGCGTTATGCTCGATTAGGCAAGGCATTTCATTCCGGGCATCCGAGTGAACCGTGCTTGGGTTTACCATCTATCACGGCCATTGTCACCTTGTTGTTGAAGAATGAACAACATTATTGGGCTAAACTCAATCATTTCGAAAAGTGCCTTGTGTCATCCGTCTTAACACAAATAAATGAACGGAACCGTACGCTTAATTTCTATTACAGAAACTTCAACACTACTACGGTTTAGTCTCCCCTTCTACTATGCATCGGATTCCAGGGGATAGTTTAATCCTGATTAAATGGGGAGGCTTTTAGCAAATGTACTTCTAATCAATGTGGACCCTTACTTTACATTACCTAAATTATTACTCTGCAAGTATAAACATTATGCTTTAAAGTCTACCCCAAATACTATACAAAATATACAACCAAATTTTTGCCCTAATCTATTCACCCATCGCCTCAATCCCTGGTAAAACTTTTCCTTCAAAATATTCCAACAAGGCACCACCGCCTGTACTCACATAACTCACCTTATCTGCAAGGTTAAATTTATTTACTGCTGCGACACTGTCGCCACCACCAACCAGTGAAAATGCGCCATGGCTAGTAGCTTCTGCAACTGCAAGTGCAATGGCTTTAGTGCCGTTTTGAAATTTCTCCATTTCAAAAACACCCATCGGTCCGTTCCACAAAATGGTTTTTGATTTGTTTATTATCTCACTAAATATTCCTACCGCTTTTGGTCCGATATCCAATCCCATCCATCCATCCGGTATCTGGTCACTGGGACAGTCTTTTGTATTTGCATCAGCAGCAAATTTATCTGCAATAACAGAGGTTTCAGGCAGGTGAATGCTAACGTTTTTTTGTTTTGCTTTTTCTAAAATATCCAGTGCTGTTTGCAGTCTGTCATCTTCGCAAAGCGAAGCACCAATCTTGCCGCCACGAGCTTTTAAAAAAGTATAAGCCATACCGCCACCAATAATTATATCTGTAGCCCGCTCCAATAAATTTTCTATAATTAATATTTTATCCGAAACCTTTGCACCCCCAATAATTGCAGTAAAAGGTTTTTCATTGTTGTGCATTACCTTATCTGCACTTTTTACTTCGGCCTCCATTAACAGACCAAACATTTTATTGGCAGGTTCATAAAACTTTGCAATAACTGCTGTAGATGCATGCGCACGGTGTGCTGTACCAAAGGCATCGTTAACATATACATCACCAAGGGCGCTTAATTTTTTTGCAAAAGTTTCATCGCCCTTTTCTTCTTCTTTGTGAAAACGTAGATTTTCCAGCAACAATACTTCGCCACCTGTAAGCATACTTGCCGTAAGAGCTGCCTGCGAGCCAATACAATCATCTGCAAAAAAAACTTTTGTATCGCCTCCTAACAATTCGTGCAAATGATTTACCAAATGCTTTAAAGAATATTTATCTGTCGGACCATCTTTTGGTCTTCCCAAATGGCTCATTAAAATTACACTGCCACCATCTGCCAATATCTTTTTTAAGGTAGGAATTGTTGCAGCCATTCTTGTATCGTCTGTGATATTAAATGCTTCATCAAGCGGCACATTAAAATCTACCCTTACAAGGGCTTTATGTCCTTTAAAATTAAAGTCTGAAAATTTGCTCATAATATTATAATGTTGAAATTTCTATTAAAGAATCATTTGTGGTTAAAAATAAATTTAGTATTTGAGCAAACCTTTCATGAATCAGTGCTTTTAAATTTTTATTGGATATGTTTCCAATGTTAAGATATAGTATTCTTGGTGGCGCTCCGGCTACTTTCTGATAATTTGAAAAATCTATATCTTTTGTTGTGATAATAATTTTATTATCATGTTTTGCTCCTATCTAATATATTTCTACATCAGGCTCATTTGTAAATAATAATTCTTTAAAAGATTTTGCTTTTACCATAAATTCTTCCTCCAACCAAATTGCCATTTGGGGAGGTAAGTTCAAGTCAATCCAAAACTCTATTTCATCAAGCTGCGTCATTAACTACAAGTATTACAGTATGACCTAATTTTTTCGCAGCATAAGCAAGTGCAGCAGTGATGTCTTCCTTTTCTAAGTAAGAAAAATCTTCTAAAATCTCAGCTTCTGTCATACCTGCAGATAGGTACCCTAAAACATCAGATACTTTAAAACGCATCCCCCTAATAGTCGGTTTCCCACCCATCAAACCAGGTATAATGGTAATTCGTTTTAATAATTCCTGTTCCATAAATTATCATTTCAGTAAAGTTACTATTTAAGCTGTACTTGTAAAAAACAAAAAAGCCTCCCATTATCAGGGAGGCTTTCTATCAGTACATGTAATTTCTTATTTGTTTATTAGCCCAGCAAAATAGCTTACTGTTCTTACTAACTGCGATACATAACTCATTTCATTATCGTACCAGCTTACCGTTTTTACCAGTTGCTTATCGCCAATTGTTTGTACTTTGGTTTGGGTAGAATCAAACAATGAACCGAAGTTGATTCCGATTACATCGGTACTTACAATTTCATCTTCGTTGTAGCCAAAGCTTTCGTTGCTTGCTGCTTTCATAGCTGCATTTACTTCGTCAACCGTAACTGTTTTTTCTAAAATAGAATATAGTTCAGTTAAAGATCCTGTAATTACGGGTACTCGTTGCGCTCCACCATCAAGTTTACCTTTAAGCTCAGGTAATACAAGACCTATAGCTTTTGCTGCACCTGTACTGTTTGGTACAATATTGGCGGCTGCCGCTCTTCCTCTTCTTAAATCATTTTTGGGATGAGGTGCATCCAATGTATTTTGATCGTTGGTATATGCGTGAATAGTACTCATCATTCCTGTTACAATGGTAAAATTGTCATTCAACACTTTTGCCATTGGTGCAAGGCAATTAGTTGTGCAGCTTGCACAGCTGATAATGGTTTCTGAACCATCTAATATTGCATGGTTTACATTAAAAACAACTGTTTTTAAATCGCCTGTTGCCGGCGCAGAAATTACCACTCTTTTTGCCCCTGCGGTAATATGTGCTTTTGCTTTATCAGCATCTGTAAAAAAACCAGTACTCTCAATTACAACATCTACATCGTGGCTTCCCCAAGGAATTTGAGAAGGATCTTTTTGTGCATATACTTTTACCTCATGGCCATTAACCACTATAGCATTTTCAGTTGAAGTTACTTTCTCATCAAATCTCCCTTGTGCACTGTCATATTTTAATAAATGCGCCAATGTTGCCGGGCTTGTAAGATCGTTGATGGCAACAATTTCTATTCCCTCCATATCGTGTATTTGGCGAAAAACCAAACGGCCAATTCTTCCAAAACCATTAATGGCTACTTTAATTGAACTCATAACTGTTTATTTGAAATGATAATAATTATTTTTGAAGTGCAAAATTACATGTTGTTGTGTTTATTTTATTAAAAAATTTACTGATAGCCATATCCAACAATTAAATTGAATTGTTGCCACATATTTTTGATTAATGCCACTGCTGTAAAAGAAAACACTACAGAAATGATAATTACCTACTTTTATGCTCTTTATATTAAAACAAACTCAAATGAAAAGTACAGGTTTATTAATTCTATTGGCGGTAGTTGTTGTAATAGGCTTCTTAGGCTGCAATGGCTACAATGGTCTTGTAAAGCAAGATGAAAGTGTAAAAAAAGCTTTTAATAATGTACAGACTGAGTACCAGAACAGATCCGACCTTGTTGGTAATCTAGTTAATACGGTAAAAGGAGCTGCAAATTTTGAACAAAATACGCTTACCGCAGTTGTAGAAGCTAGAGCAAAAGCTACAAGCGTAAATATAAATGCCGATAACCTTACCCCGGAAAAGATAGCAGAGTTTCAGGCAGCACAGGGCCAGTTATCCGGTTCTTTAAGCAGATTACTTGCTACTGTTGAAGCTTATCCTACTTTAAAAGCAACAGAAGGTTTTATGAGATTACAAAGTCAGCTGGAAGGTATTGAGAACAACATCAAAAATTCCCGCAAGGTATTTAATGAAGAAATAAATGTTTACAATACAAAAGTGCGTTCTTTTCCAATGAATATTTTAGGTGGTATTTTTGGCTTTAGAGCAAAAGATGGTTTTAAAGCAGATGCAGGCGCAGAGAAAAAAGTAGATGTAAATTTTGATGATTTGAACAAAAAAAAATAGACACTATTATTTCTGATTAATTACAGATGAACAACAAAAAGTATATTCCTTACATAATAGGAGCTGTGATAGTTGTAATGGGATTGTATCTCATTACAACTTATAACGGTTTGGTAAAAAAAGATGAGAAAGTAAAAGTGCAGTGGAGTGAGGTTCAGAATGCATACCAACGAAGGCTCGATCTTATTCCTAACCTTGTAAATACTGTAAAAGGTAATGCAGGTTTTGAGCAGAATACTTTACAGGAAATCACTGAAGCCCGTGCCAAAGCCAATTTTGTAAACGTAAGTGCAAATAATGTTTCTGCTAACGCCTACAATGCCCAAACTCAGGCTCAGGATGAACTTGCAGCTTCTGCCAACAGACTGCTTATTACTGTAGAAAAATATCCTGAACTGCAGGGTACAAAAGCTTTTACAACTTTACAGACCCAACTCGAAAGAACGGAACTTCGTATAAAAGTTGCACGCAAAGATTTTAATGAAGCTATTCAATATTATAACAGTAGCGTTAGAGGTTTTCCAACCAAAATGATAGGCGGCATATTTGGCTTTGCTCCAAAAAATGGATTTCAGTCAGATGCAGGTGCAGAAAAATCAACAGAAATAAAATTTAAATAATGCTTTTTCCCTTTTTTAAAAAGAAAACTTTTTTTACTGATGCAGAAAAGCAACGTGTGGTAGAAGCCATTCGTAATGCTGAACATCGCACCAGTGGCGAAATACGTGTATATGTAGAAAGCAGAAATACTTACATGGATCCTATGGACAGAGCAGCAGAAATTTTCTATAATTTGAAGATGGATAAAACAGATGAAAGAAATGCAGTGTTGCTTTATATTGCCGTCAAAGACAAACAGCTGGCGCTTTTTGGAGACGAAGGAATCTACAAAACTACCGGTGCAGAATATTGGAACAGTTCGGTAAAAAGTATGTTGAAAAAAATTACTGCCGAGGATATTATTGGTGGCATGGTACATTGTATAACGAGCATTGGCGAAACACTCCACGATAAATTTCCTTACAATAAACTGAATGACAAGAATGAATTGCCCGACGAAATAGTTTTTGGCAAATAAATGCTTTTACAACTTTTACCAAATGATCCGTTTTAAAAAAATCTCTTTTACCGTTTTAATACTGTTTTTTTCTTTAATAGTATTGGGGCAAACATATCCTGAAAGGCCGAATCCGCCTAGACTTGTAAATGACTTTACAAATACCTTAACTGCTGAACAGGTGCAGGCCCTTGAAGCAAAATTAGTGGTGCTCGATGACAGCACTTCTACACAGATTGCTGTTGTAATTGTACCTTCTGTAAATGGAGCAACCATTGCTGATTACAACGTGGGGCTTTTAAGAAAGTGGGGTGTAGGTAACAAGAACAACAATGGCGTTATTTTATTAATTGCAAAAAATGATCGAACACTTGATATTACTGTTGGTTACGGTTTGGAAGGTTCTCTTACTGATGCTACATCAAAAAGTATTATCGACGATATTATTGTTCCTAATTTTAAAGGGTCTGATTATTACCGGGGTATAGATCTTGGAACTGATGCTATCGTACAGGCAGTTAAAGGCAAGTATAATTCGCCAAGAGCAAAAAGCACAGCCTCAGGCAAAGGGGGCTATGGCTTTATATTTATTATAATTATCATAATTATTATCTCTCTTATTTCAAGAGGTGGTGGGGGTGGAGGTGGCACCTTTATGAGTCGCAGGGGGCAAAGCGGTATCGGTCAGGCGTTATTGCTCGGTGCACTTTTCGGTGGTGGCGGTCGTGGTGGCGGTGGAGATTGGGGAGGTGGCGGAGGCGGTGGTGGCTTTGGCGGTTTTGGTGGTGGCAGCGGCGGCGGTGGTGGAGCTAGTGGCAGCTGGTAATGTTTTTTAAACTAAATTTTATCTATCTTCTTAGATTTTGCAACAGAGCTGTTGAAAGGTTTTTTTTGTAAAATAATTTGCTAAAAACTACATATATACCTAAATAATAGTAAAGTTCTTTTAGCACAGCACTTGCTCATTAAAGAGTTTGATAAGCAGAAAAAATAATAATAACAATTGCTAAAAATAGTAACATAAAATCTTCAATTATAATTTTACAAAAATCACTTTTATAATCAATGCTCTTTAATCCTTGTGATGCATCTTATTAAATCATTACGCTTTGTTCCATTTTTGCAGATAAAAGCAAATTCTAATAAATCTTTCAGGAGTTTTCATTCATCTTTATAGTTTTAAACTATTACTCTATAATATCTATTAATAAACATTATCGTTAGGATGCTCGTATGTTTGTAAACTAAACAATAGATAAATTCCCAACTATGGAAAATAATACTACCGCAGGCACTGCACCTTATAGTGTAAATGGCGAAAGTAAATGTCCGTTTTCAGGTGCAGCTCCTGTTAAAAAAACCGCAGCAGGTAATGGTTTTACAAATCGTGACTGGTGGCCTAACCAGCTTAAGTTAAACATTCTCCGTCAAAATGCGCTGGAATCTAGCCCGATGAGCGAGGCATTTAATTATGCAGAAGAATTTAATAAACTTGATCTAAGTGCATTAAAAAATGATATTTATCAATTAATGACCACCAATCAAGAATGGTGGCCGGCAGATTATGGTACTTATGGCGGGCTTTTTATAAGAATGGCATGGCACAGTGCCGGTACTTACCGAATTGCTGATGGACGTGGAGGTTCAGGTTTCGGTACACAACGTTTTGCTCCGCTAAACAGCTGGCCGGATAATGCTAACCTCGATAAAGCACGTCTGCTTTTATGGCCACTTAAGCAGAAATACGGTAACAAAATTTCATGGGCTGATTTGTTAGTCTTGGCCGGTAATTGCGCATTGGAAGCTTCCGGCTTCCCTACTTTCGGTTTTGCAGGTGGTCGTGTAGATGTTTGGGAGCCTCAGGAAGATATTTATTGGGGATCTGAAAAAGAATGGTTAGGCGACAACCGTTATACAGGTGACCGTGAATTGGAGCAACCTCTTGCTGCAGTTCAAATGGGATTAATTTATGTAAATCCTGAAGGTCCTAATGGCAATCCTGACCCGCTTTTAGCAGCACGTGATATAAGAGAAACTTTTGCTCGTATGGCTATGAATGATGAAGAAACTGTAGCGCTTATTGCAGGAGGACACACATTGGGTAAAACTCATGGAGCTGCCGATGCTAATGATTATGTAGGCGTAGAGCCTTCTGCAGCAGGTATCGAGCATCAAAGCCAGGGCTGGCACAATACTTTTAACACCGGTAAAGGTGTTGATACCATAACCAGCGGCTTGGAAGGGGCTTGGACAACCACCCCCGCAAAGTGGAGCAATAATTATTTCGAAAACCTTTTCGGTTACGAGTGGGAAGTTTATAAAGGCACGGGTGGTGTACACCAATGGAGGCCAATAAATGGCGGCGGTGCAGGCTTAGTGCCAGATGCACACGACCCATCAAAAAGTCATCAGCCATTTATGTTGACTACCGATCTTTCTTTAAGAGTAGATCCGATCTACGAAAAAATTTCGAGAAACTTTCTTGAAAACCATGAAGCATTGAATGATGCATTTGCAAGAGCATGGTTTAAATTAACGCATCGAGATATGGGACCAAGAGTTCGCTATTTAGGCCCGGAAGTACCTGCTGAAATATTGATTTGGCAAGATCCGATTCCTGCAGTTGCACATGAATTAGTAGAGGACAACGATATAGCAGCTTTAAAGGCAAACATACTTTCTACAGGCTTACCAATATCTCAATTGGTATCTACGGCTTGGGCATCTGCATCTACTTTTCGTGGAAGCGATAAACGTGGCGGCGCAAATGGTGCTCGTATTCGTCTTGCACCACAAAAGGACTGGAAGGTTAACAATCCAGCCCAATTGTCAAAAGTATTGTCAGCACTTGAAGAAGTTCAGGCAGCATTTAACAATGCAAATGTTGGCGGTAAACAAATTTCTATTGCAGATGTTATTGTACTTGCAGGTAGTGCAGGTATTGAGCAAGCAGCAAAAAATGCCGGCCTTACAGTAACAGTGCCATTTACCGCAGGCAGAACAGATGCAACCCAGGAAGAAACTGATGTCCACTCTTTCGCAGTTTTAGAGCCACAGGCAGATGGATTCCGCAACTATGCCAAAGCAAAATTCACCCTTTCCGCAGAAGAATTGTTAATTGATAAGGCCCAGTTGCTAAAACTTTCAGCCCCGGAAATGACAGTACTTGTTGCAGGTATGCGCGCATTAAATACCAATTTTGATCAATCTCAAAATGGTGTTTTCACCACCAATAAAGAAGCACTTACAAATGATTTCTTTGTAAACCTGCTTGATATAAATACAACCTGGAAGGCAGTTTCAGAAACCGACGATGCTTTTGTAGGTACAGATCGCAGTACAGGAAATATTAAATGGATCGGTACACGAGTTGACCTTATTTTTGGCAGCAACACAGAGTTAAGAGCCATTGCTGAAGTCTATGGGTATAAGGATTCACAGCAAAAGTTTGTAAAAGACTTTATTGCTGCATGGACCAAAGTAATGAACCTTGATCGTTACGATATTGCATAACATATTTTCCCCTGATAAAAAAAATGCCGACTCAATTATGGGTCGGCTTTTTTTGTATTTCATTCTGACACTATTGACTAATTCCAGGAAAATTATTTAATAATATATGTAAATGAAATGAGGTGTATGAGCATTTGTAACATTGATCAACATTGGCTTCACGCTGTCTCTATTAGTTATGCACGCAAGTACTATTATAACTTAAATATTATTAGTGCACAAGCTACTACTGCCCATCGTGGCTACTTTTTAACGAACAGTTTTATCAAGCTTTTATTGATGGGAAGAAATATATATTTGTCCTCATTGGTAAGTCTGCATTTTTCCTTTACATAAAGGCGAAGTAGCCGTTGTTGATATCGAAGGGTGGCATAAGTGCGGCAAGAGTACCAACAACAATCCTAAAGAATTCTTTTGTTTTATACCAAGCTGATAAAATGTTATTGGTGCGCCGGTCTGCACGGGCGAAGTACACCAACCAATGGCAAGAAAATTTTCTTTATTAAAATAAAATTTCAAATGTTTCGTTTTTATAAGAAGTGACCTTCTATAACTCTATATTTAAAATAACCCATATGAGAATTCTACTTTTTCTAATTGCTGTTTCATTTTCAATTATGACTTCTTATCAAAGTTTTGCGCAAACAAAATGCAATGCAGATGAAGCTCGTGCAAAATTAATTGCTTTAGATCCTACCTATAAAAAAGCACTAAATGAAATGGATGCAGGAATAGAACAGTATATTAAAACTCATAAACCAGTTGTAATTACGGAGAACAACAGAATACTCGCAACTCTTTATTACATACCTATAGTTGTTCATTGTATTTATGACGGTCCCGCCAATGCCTCTGTACCATCTACGTCTCAGATAACAGATGCTATTAATTACATAAACCAGGTATATGACGGAACATGGACGGGCACGGGAGGTGCTATTTTAGGTGCAGGAGATTTGCAAATAAAATTTG
>JANLVW010000755.1:0-1854 GCA_031364205.1 Ferruginibacter sp. | reverse complement strand
AAAAAGAGGCGGCTTATGCAACAGTTGGTGGGTCTGCAATTTGGTTTAGGTTCGAGACATAAGATTTGAGACATATACTTTGCTGGCTTATTAGATTAATTACTTAGTAATTGGGAGATGTTGTTATTTATTACATCTCCCTTTTACTAGTCATATTGATTTTACCACTGTTAATTTGCCTTGCATTTTTGCCTTAGCCTATTCACTTTTGCCTATTCACCTATTCCCCTAAACTCCTGAAACCAAGGCAACACTTAGGGCATTGAAGGCACCGTTTTTAAGCGGATACTCTATGCCGTTTACGAGCTGGCTAAACTGGATGCCGAATACCAAAAACAGCGGATGCGTACTTGCTGGGGAAGTGTGGTTGCCAGCGTAATGATTGCTGTTGGTACACTGTTAATCGGCAGGTTGCCTGTGTCTGCACTGTCTGTAAGAAAGTTTTTAGCTTCGAAATCTATTTCGCTTGCAGCGGCCATCAATTTAAAATGCGTTGCGCCATCTGGTGCTACAATACCTGTTAGCGGCGTGAATGGCGGAACTGTTATAGACACAGCGCCACTGGTTCTATTGATGCTAGGTGTGTACTGTGCAAAAAGTGTAGTAGAGAGTTGTGCGTTTGAATTAAATTCAAACTGCTGCAACATTTCTGCCTCCCCATCTACCACATTTCGCATACCACGGGTGCTGGTTGAATCTGCTTTTACAACCTTCATCATTTCTTTTACAAGCCTGCTTACGACCCTGCGGTCTTTTGCCTGCTGTATCTGCAAACGAAAAGCAGTTCTAAGCAATTTTGATGCACTGCCTGCTCTGCCAAACTCACTGTTGTTTTCCCGGGTGCGTTGAAAGGCAGGATCGGAGGCGATGCGTGCACTGTTTACGGATGTTGCCTTGCGGGCCATGTAGCCATCCATTGTTTTCACGAAGGAAATATCATCGATGGTTCCCTGTAGTTTAATAATACTTTTTTGACGTGCCATTTTTATTGTTTTTTTTAAAATGATTAAATGTGAATGCTGCTTGTAATGAAACTCTGATCAGTGAGGCGCCTTCTTTACTGCGTCATTCATACAGCAACATTACGATGGCAAAAAACCGCTGAAACCCTTGCGGGCACTGCAGGTCGCAACAAGGCACAGCAAGGCACGATAAGGAACTTTGGGGAGTTGCAGGGCGCTTGCGGTCGCTGCCGGTCGCTTGCGGGAACAATGGCTTTTAATTTCTATAGGCTTCTAATGAACCATAGTAGGGTATAGGTAGGGTGAGCGTACTGTGAGTGGCGGGTTGCGAGTTGGAGGTTGGGGGTTGATGGTGGCGAGTGCTTATGTGGGAATTTGGCTAAGAGAACAAAGAAAGAAAGAGGAAAAAAAGGAATTTGGGATTGGGTTAGTGGTGAGGTGGAAGGGTTTTGAACCACAAAGGCGCTAAGACGCAAAAGGGACTCAAAGAGAAATCTGTGAGAATCTGTTTAATCTGTGGCATATCTTTTTTAAACACAAGGCACACAAAGAAAAACCCACTAAGCAACCAGTTTCCCTTGTGTCCTTCGTGAAAAACCCTCGTGTACTTTGTGTTTAATATTTTATTTGAACCACAAAGACGCTAACCCGCAAAAGGGATATAAAGAAAAATCTGTGAGAATCTGTTTAATCTGTGGCATATCTTTTTTAAACACAAGGCCCACAAAGAAAAACCCACAAAGCAACCAGTTTCCCTTGTGTCCTTTGTGTTTAATATTTATTCCCAATACATGTATGTTTGTTTTTTACAACATTGTAATTCATTATATTATATAATGTTGAGAAAACACCATATATAATTTTAGTATAAAAGTTGCGAAAACACCATAAT
>JANLVW010000750.1:0-2933 GCA_031364205.1 Ferruginibacter sp. | reverse complement strand
CCAACACGGGCAAACAACAAACGTAAAAAATCATAAATTTCTGTAATCGTTCCAACAGTACTGCGTGGGTTCTTATTGGTGGTTTTTTGTTCAATAGAAATAACCGGAGAGAGACCCGTTATTTTATCTACATCCGGTCTTTCCATATCTCCTACAAACTGTCGTGCATAGGCAGAAAAACTTTCCATATACCTTCTTTGCCCTTCATTGTAAATTGTATCAAATGCAAGTGAAGATTTGCCGCTTCCGCTAACGCCTGTAAAAACTACGAGCTTATTTTTTGGAATTTTAATATCGAGATTTTTGAGATTATGCTCTCTGGCACCGAACACTTCTATAAATTCATCAGCTACATGCGTTGTAGTTTTGTTTGCTTTTGTACTGGCCATATATTTTCTACTTGCTACAAATATACATCCTAAACAAGTGAACAGTTTTTGGCATAAAGTATATTCCGCAAATAAAAAACTAGTTCAAAATATTTTATAAAATTTATACTAATTGTGCTTTCAAATTGGCTCACTTGTTGATTATTCTCCAAAACTATTAACAATTAAAAAAAATAATATGAAACACTCATTAAGTTTTTACAGTACAAAGCTTTTTATGTTTGCTGTATCACTTTTAGGTTGTGCTATTGTTTTTGCACAGGATAGCTCTGTTGCGACTACAACTACATCAACTTCTTCAACCTCTACAGATAAAACCTGGTATATGGAGCCTTGGGCCTGGGTTTTAGGTGGCGTAATTTTGCTTGTAATTATTTTGTTGGCTACAAGAAGTTCGAGCAACACAACATCTGCAGATAAAGTAACTATTACAAAAACTGTAACAAGAGACAGTGAAGTTCTTTAATTATTGATAGCATTTTTTGTAAATAATTTTTATAAATCAATAACTTTTTTTATAATTTTTTGAGGACAAATTTCTACATTAAAAAAAAGTGGTAAATGGTACAAAAATTGTCCGAATCTATTAATGGAATTATAAAATCTAAAAAAAAAATATGACAACGAACGAAAATTTAGTAGAAGTTTTAAATGATCTTGTACAAATTAATAATGACAGAATAGAAGGTTATCAAAAAGCTGCGGAAGAAACAAAAGATGTAGATATTGATTTAAAAACAATTTTTTTAAAATTGGCTGAAGACAGTATAAAGTACAAAACAGAACTGATTAATGAACTTACTAAGTTTGGTGGCAGTCCTGTAACCGGCACAACAGGATTAGGTAAAATCTACAGAGTTTGGATGGATGTAAAAGCTACTTTTACCGGCAATGACCGTCAATCAGTTTTGGAAGCTTGTGTTTTTGGAGAGGAGGCAGCACAAAAGGCTTACAGAGATGCGCTCTCTTCCGATGCGGAAATTAATGCTGACACACGTAAACTCATTACAACTCAACAGGCATCATTACAAACAGCTCTGGACCTTGTAGCAAAATACCGTGATATGCATAAAGCAGTTAATGCTTAATTGCATTTCTTAAAATAGAAAATGCTGCTTCAATTGAAGCAGCATTTTTGTTTATATCCTAACAATTTGGACTAACTTATTTCCTTCCCATCATTTTGCCCATTGGCATTTTGTTCATCGTTTTCATCATACTCTTCATTTGCTCAAATTGTTTTAAAAAAGCATTTAGTTCAGAAATATCTTTTCCGCTCCCTTTTGCTATTCTTGCTTTGCGGCTTGGGTTTATTAAGTCAGGATTTCTTCTTTCCAATACAGTCATGGAGTTTATCATAGCTTCAATTCCTGTAAAAGCATCATCATTTATATCAACATCTTTAATCTGTTTTCCAACGCCCGGTATCATGCCCATAAGGTCTTTTATATTCCCCATTTTTTTTATTTGAGCAAGCTGGGTTTTAAAATCTTCAAAATCAAACTGATTTTTACGGATTCGTTTTTCAAGTTTAGCAGCTTCTACCTCGTCAAATTGTTCCTGAGCTTTTTCAACAAGGCTCACAATATCACCCATTCCCAAAATCCGTTGTGCCATCCGCTCAGGATAAAACACATCAAGCGTATCCATTTTCTCGCCACTGCTCATAAACTTTATAGGTTTATTTACAGTGTATTGAATAGATAATGCAGCACCCCCTCTTGTATCTCCATCAAGTTTTGTAAGTACAACACCACTAAAATCCAATCGCTCATTAAATGCAGCTGCGGTATTTACAGCATCCTGACCGGTCATACTGTCTACAACAAATAAAATTTCCTGAGGGTTTACTGCTGCCTTAATGTTGGCAACCTCATTCATCATTACTTCATCAACAGCCAGACGACCGGCAGTATCAATAATAATTATATTTTTGTTTTTTGCTCGGGCTTCTTTTAGAGCATTCTTTACAATGGAAACTGCATCTTTATTCTCTCTTTCGGCATAAACATCCACACCAATCTGACCACCCAAAACTTCCAGTTGGTCAATTGCCGCAGGTCTATAAATATCTGCTGCAACCAACAGTGGAGACTTACCTTTTTTTGTTTTTAAATAATTGGCAAGTTTACCGCTAAAAGTTGTTTTACCGGAACCCTGTAAGCCGGCTACAAGTATTACCGCAGGGTTTCCGTTTACATTAAATTCACTTTCTTTTC
The DNA here is from genome assembly GCA_031364205.1 of Ferruginibacter sp. Lineage (GTDB taxonomy): Bacteria > Bacteroidota > Bacteroidia > Chitinophagales > Chitinophagaceae > Ferruginibacter. Next base: position 325 of record JANLVW010000750.1, on the reverse strand, counting down.
CACCCATCAATGCAGTTAATTCATCCTGCACAATCTTCACCATCTGTTGCCCGGGGTTTACTGACATCAGCACTTTTGAGCCTATTGCCGTTTCCTTTACTTTGTCGGTAAATTCTTTGGCAATTTTATAATTTACATCTGCATCAACCAATGCACGCCGAATATCTTTTACTGTATTCGCAATATTTAATTCAGAAATTCTGCCTTCACCTTTTATATTTTTAAAAGCATCTTCTAATTTTTCACTTAGACTTTGAAACATAGATTTTGTAATTTATTAGCTCACAAATTTACTTTGATATTTAAATTATATTTTGTACTTACG
>JANLVW010000729.1:0-1478 GCA_031364205.1 Ferruginibacter sp. | reverse complement strand
ATACCTATTTTTTTAATGGCTGAAAAAGTAAACGTAGATGGTACTGTAATTATCGGCCATGCAAAATGATTAATGGTTTTACCTGCATGCGAGCCCATTAAAAAATGTTCAGCAGCAGTTTTACCCTGGCTGCCCATTATTACTGCATAAGGATTTAACCGTTCGCATATTAATATCAATTCATCATTAAAAACACCTAATCTTACTTCGGTTGTAATGTTGAAAGCAAAATTGGACTGCTGAACAATATCAGATTTGAAATTCAATAACTGGGTTTCAGCGGATTTTTTTAAATCATCTACATTAATATCAATTACCATTTCTCCATAGTTAGGCAGAACCTCATAAACATTAAAAAGTAAAATATCAGCGCCTACGGTTTCAGCTATTTTTACAGCATATTTAGCAGCATTTAAAGCGAAAAGCGAAAAGTCGGTTGCCAGTATAATGGTTTTCATCTTTTCAATATTTAAAATTTAAAAAAAGAGCTTTTAGCTGAAGATAAAATTATTTAAAAACACAGCTTAAAAAGCTGATAATAATCAACACTTACAATGACAAAAATCATAATACAGAAGGACTATAAATTAACCATCTTACAAATCTGAAGTATCTGCTTTTATGCACCACAATAGTTCTTTAATAAAAGTGGCCGCTAATTTATCCGTTGCTTCTTTGTTAACAGCATTGCCGGATTCGTCATAATTGTCCTGCACTTTTGCTACAGAAAACATTTCTGTAATAGTCCATGCCTTTATTTTCCAAAGAGTAAACTGCAAAGAAATAAGACATTGAGAGCCTGCAAAAGGTCCTGAAGAAACGGTTGCAATGGCTATTGGTTTGTGCCGCCACTCTTCCAATAAAAGATCAATTGCATTTTTTAAACTTGCGGGATAACCACCATTGTATTCGGGTGTAACAATTATAATTCCCTCACTGTCTTTTATTTTTTCAGCAAACTCCAGCGTTTTTAGTAATGGCGAAGCCTGAAATTGTAACCGTTCTTCAAAAATGGGAAAATTATATTCCATTAAATCAAGCATTTGGGTTTCTGCAAGATTATTGTCTTTAAGGTATTTTTCAAAATACAAAGCTACACGATGGCTGTTGCGCCCTGATCTTACACTAGCAGAAATAATTGAAATACGTGGCATAATAAATTACTTGAAGGTTTATGGTTAAAAATAAAATACTTTCTATTGCTGACTAAAAAGTAAAAGCAACATCTCACACAAGCAAATATTTGTCCAGTTATAAAAAGAATATTACAACCTTGTCTTTAAAAAGTTCAATTTAAGTTTTTATTTTACAGCTTAATTTTAAAGCCGCCGTTAAATACAAACCCTTCCGTTGGCGTATAAACTTCCTTAAAAGAAGGATTTTGAATTGTGCCCGTATATAAATTATCCCAGCGTGACTGCCGAGTATCTGTAAAGTTTTCGAAGTTTATAAACAGACTGAAATATTTAAATTTATAT
>JANLVW010000718.1:0-1164 GCA_031364205.1 Ferruginibacter sp. | reverse complement strand
TTTTATTTTTCTTTCATTTAAATCAAAATAAACTTTACCTGTGCACATCAAAACTTTGGTTATCTGTGTTGCATCAGTTACAGATGCATCGTCGTAAACTTCTGTAAAACCACCTTGTGTAAACTCAGCTAAGTTGCTGTAGGTAGCGGGCAATCGTATGTTTGCTTTTGGTGAAAAATTTACCAGTGGTTTTCTAAATGACCAAGCCATTTGCCTGCGCAAAACATGGAAAAAGTTTGCTGCTGTTGTAACATTTGTAATAACCATATTTAGTTCCGCACACTGTTGTAAAAAGCGCTCCATCCTTGCACTGCTGTGTTCCGGTCCTTGTCCTTCATAACCGTGGGGAAGTAATAAAGTAACACCATTCATGCGTTGCCATTTTGTTTCTGCAGCACTAATAAACTGATCAATAATTATCTGGCAGCCGTTTACAAAATCGCCAAACTGTGCTTCCCATAATACAAGCGCATTAGGGTTGGCCATACTGTATCCATACTCAAAACCAAGTACCGCATATTCACTTAATAAAGAGTTGTAAATTCTAAATTGTGGCTGGTTTTCTGTAAAATGATTAAGCCTGTTATAACCTTCATTTGTATTCTCATCATAAATTACTGCATGGCGATGGCTAAAGGTTCCCCGTTTTACATCCTGCCCGCTCATTCTAACATCTTTACCTTCTATAAGCAAACTTGAGTATGCCAAAAGTTCGGCAGTAGCCCAGTCTATTTTTTGTCCGTCAGCAAATAATTTAATTTTATCGCCAAGTAATTTTTCTACTTTTTTTAATGGTTTAAATCCTTCCGGCCATTTCATTAAACCATCAAACAATTTTTTTATCTCTTCTTCTCTTATTGCTGTAACAGGGCTATTCAAAAAATCATCAGCTGTTGCTCTCCGCAGCTTTTGCCACCATTCTTCCGGCTTTTGAAAAGTATATGGTAATGGATGTTGCTTTACTTCGTCTAATCTTTCCTGCAGGTCTGCTAAAAACTTTTGTTCCATTTCCTTAGCAAGAATTTTTGCATCCGGCTCACCGTTCTCCATTAAATATTGTGTATACACTTCACGTGCATTCATGTGCTTGTCAATAAGCTGATACAATTTGGGCTGAGTAAATTTTGGCTCATCGCCTTCATTGTGGCCATGCCTGCGAAAGCA
>JANLVW010000696.1:0-1605 GCA_031364205.1 Ferruginibacter sp. | reverse complement strand
AAATGCTGATATTTTTCTTAAAGCCTTTAGTTGTAAATCAAAGCACAGCACCGTACAGATTACCGCCAATATTATTAACCATCCAAAATCTGTTACGGTGGGAATATAATAGCTATTAGGCGTAAACTTTAAATAAAACGGAAGCAACAAAGAAAGAATAACAAATCCCCCAAAAAGTTCGTAAAAAGTTAGTGTGCGGGGCGAAAATTCTTTTATGAGTTGCTTATTGAACATAGGAAAAATTGCAGCACCAAGCGCCGCTAAAATGCCGTAAGCAATACCTAGTTTGAATTTTGGGTGAAAATCGAAAATGATGTAAATGCCTGCAATTGCTAAAAGTCCAAGTAAAACTTCAGCCAATACAATTTTCTTTTTAAAAAGAACGGGTTCTATTAAAGCTGAAAAAAAACCTGCTGCTGATAAACAGACAAGCGCAACGGAGATGTTGCCGTATTTAATGCTCCCATAAAAAGTAACCCAATGAAACGCAATAATGCCTCCTACACCCGACATTCTAAAAATATCTTTCGCATCAATTTTCTTAAATTCTTTTTTCACATAAAGTATCACCGCTAGCACAAGTACAGTTATTAGCAATCGGTACCAAACCAATAATCCTTCGTTTAAGGTAATAAGTCTTCCTAAAACTGCAGTAAAGCCGGCAAGAAAAACAGCAATATGTAATTGTATAAAGGCTTTTTTCATAGTAAAAATACAAATATAGTTTCAACAGGTTATTTTAACGCTTATCATTTAGTCAGCATTTAAAATGTAAAATTGGTCGCAAAATCAAATGAATAATCTTCTTTTATTTTTTTTATAAAAAACAGTTTGTCACTTTACCTCACGGTTAAACATACTTATATTTGCGACCTTATAACTAACTACATTACCATGAATTTTAAACGCATTAATAATATTACAGGTTGGGTAATTTGCATAATTGCCTGTTCCGTTTATGTTTTAACAATGGAAAAAAATGGCAGTCTATGGGATTGTGGTGAGTTTGCCTCCAGCGCATACAAACTGCAAATACCACATTCTCCCGGGGCTCCTTTTTTTGTGTTAATAGGTAGACTATTTATGTCTCCCTTTTCCCCCGCAAATGCAGCCACCGGTATAAATTTAATGAGTGCCTTGGCAAGTGGTTTCACCATTTTGTTTTTATTTTGGTCAATTACCCATTATGCAAAAAAGATGTTTGTTAAAAATGGTACCGAAATTAATTCAGGTTCCATCATCGGCATAATGGCTGCAGGTGCAGTGGGTGCGTTGGCTTATACTTTTTCAGATACTTTTTGGTATAGTGCAGTAGAAGCAGAAGTATATGCATTAGCCTCTTTTTTTACAGCCTTGTTGTTTTGGCTGATGTTAAAATGGGAAGATGAAGTAACTACTGAACAGCTTGCAGGTATTAGAGGGCATTTTACAAAAGCGGATAGGTATATTGTAGTAATATTTTTTTTAATGGGTTTATCAATTGGGGTGCATTTACTTAACCTCCTTACTATTCCTGCCATTGTAATGATATATTTTTTTAAGAGATACAGGGTTACTCCTTTAAGAACTTTTTACGCATTTATTCTGGCCATTGTTATTACCGGG
>JANLVW010000631.1:0-7766 GCA_031364205.1 Ferruginibacter sp. | reverse complement strand
CCCTACGGTTATAATATTTTTTGCCATTTTAAAACTACCCGTAAGGTTAGCAACTTTAAGAATGCCTGCATACCTGCCAATTGTAGTTGTTGTAGTGCCTGAGTTGCCCGCAGAAAAAACGAATAAAAGTTTATCGTTGTTAAGCGCAGCAGCATCATAGGCAGCAGCATCTGCACCATAAAAATTCTCTATCCCCACACCGTAAGAATGGTTTTGTACAGAGATGTTGTACTGCTGATAATTAGCAGCTGGATCAGGTAATAAATTACTGGAAGATGCTGAGGTAATACCTGCGCCATCTGCTACGCCACGGCCGAGATACCAACTGTTGCCGGCTCCGGCAGCCATCGTGGCCATAATGGTTGCATGTGGATCTGTAACGGAAGAAGCCAAAGGGTTTGAAATGTATCTGCCCGCAAAATCAATATCTGTTGTATCAGGTTTGTTTTCTTTAATTGAAACCACTAGCCCATTACCCGTAAGTGAAGGAAATTTGCTGTGGAGCAGGTTTATTTTATTAGTGCTAAGGTCTAGGCTGTTTATCTGTAACTCCTGCTGGGGCTGTGTATTGTACCGGCCTATATAACTTATGTTCGATATTGTTATTAATGCATTAAGATCTTTAATCGTGTTTATTTTGACTGTGTAGGTATTTAATGCAGTAGTTTTTGCAGCGGCAATATTGTTTGCCGCAGTCCATTTTAGGAAACTTTCACTATCGTCGACTTTAACTAAAAAGACGGCGGGTAAATTGTGTTTGTTTTCGGAAAGCTCTTTCATTAATGCAGGCGAAAGCTTCCAGTTATTATTTGCAGGCAACAATGGAAATGTGAACAGGTTTTGAGCAGTATTAATAACTTCAAGAATAAATACGGTGTCTGTCAGCTGTCTTAAAACAGTAAACCTGGCAGATTTTTTATTTGTTGCAATGTCTTCTTTACGAAGGCGGGCGATGAAGAATTTATTAGCTCCCTTTAATTTCGGCACTGCTGCTGTACCGGTCGTAAAATCACTGTACGGGAAGAATATATTACCCTCATTCTTTTGCTGAGCAATGGAGATAAAGGGCAGGCAGGTAAAACAAAAGATAAGTTTTAAACAGGGTAGAAAGTATTTCATTAAAGAAAGAAAAGGCATTAAATTAACTGATGAACGGATGATTATAAAGATATTTATAAAAATGGATAATAAATATATTGAAGGTGTGGAGAATGATTCATCTAAATGTACGGATGAGAATATTGGTACAAAGAATGCTAATTAATTTCTTGTACAATAACAACCATATTTATACTTTGTATATATGAAGGTGGCAAAGCAGTAAGATTTTCACAAACTGTCGTCCTCATTAATTGAAACAAAAATTATATTTAAACAACTTGACTCTTTTTTAGCATTAAGATCAAAGAGAAAGGCTAAAGAAGAAAATCTTTATGCAAGCAGTTACGGAGAATAAATTTTGGCAATTTGATAATAGCTATTGGTTCAAACAATTAAATAGTTCTGACCATGGTTTATCTCAGCAAACTGCAACTGCTAAGCTTCTCACATCAGACCATCATAAAAAAAATGAATCTCATTTCATAAAAGATGTAAAATTATTTATCGGACAATTTAAAAGTCCGTTAATGCTTTTACTTATTGGTGCTGTAATACTGTCCGCATTCCTTGGTGATACTTCAGATGTTTTCATCATATTATTAATAGTAGTTTCTACAGGGTTACTTAGTTTTTTTCAAGAGAGAAATGCAGGCAAAGTAGTTGAAAAACTGCAATCACTGATTTCGTTAAAAAGCAGTGTGATAAGAGATAATCAAACTATTGAAATCAACTCATCCAAAATAGTATCAGGCGACGTTCTCTTTTTAAAAGCAGGTGATATGATACCCGCCGATTGCTTAATTATAGAGAGCAATGAGTTGCATGCAAACGAGGCTAGTCTTACAGGAGAATCTTATCCTGTAAGAAAACAAGCAGGAAAATTAGACGAGCAAATAGAGCTTTCCAAAAGAACCAATTGCCTTTGGGAGGGAACAAATATTGTGAGTGGAAATGCAAAAGCTTTGGTTATACAGTCCGGCAACAATACCATTTTTGGCAGTATTGCACAGAGCGCTTCAAAAAACGTGGAAACTACTTTTGAAAAAGGCATAAAAGACTTTGGTTTTTTTCTGATGAAAATCACTTTAGTACTTTCCTTTTTTATTTTAGTAATCAATTTAATCAATCATAAAAGTCCTATTGAATCCGCACTTTTTGCCTTGGCATTGGCTGTTGGTATGGCTCCCGAACTGCTCCCCGCCATAACAACGATTGCTATGAGTGCAGGTGCAAAAAGATTGTTGCAAAAAAAAGTAATTGTAAAAAAATTGTCTTCTATTCAGAATTTGGGTGAAGTAAATCTGCTTTGCACAGATAAAACAGGAACTATTACGGAAGGGAGCATTAAAATTACTGGAATGGTAAATGGGTTAGGTCAAGAAAATGAATTTGTAAAACAACTTGCTTTTTGGAATGCCTCATTTGAGAGTGGTTATTCAAATCCAATTGATGACGCACTGAAGCAGTTAAAAATAGAAACAGCCGGTTCCCCAAAAAAGATTGGAGAAATACCCTATGACTTTTTTAGAAAAAGACTGAGTATTGCCATTAAGACAGAGAAAGAAAATTTATTAATTACAAAAGGGGCATTTACTCAAATAGTTGAAATCTGTTCGAAGATAAAATTAGACAATGACAACATTGAAGAAATTGCATTACATAAATCAACATTGGAAAACAAATTTGAACAATATGGTATTGATGGGCTTAGAGTAATAGGTATTTGCTATAAAAATATTGTTGGAGAAACTATTAATAAAAGTGATGAAACGGATATGATTTTTGCCGGTTTCATTTTATTGCAAGACCCGGTAAAAGAAGGCATTATTGAAACCATAAAGGAACTGGATAAATTACAGGTAGGGTTAAAAATAATTACGGGTGATAATAAAAACGTTGCAAAATCTATAGCAATAAAAATTGGAATTGTTAATCCTAAAATATTGACGGGTGCAGAAGTTTTTAAAACCAGTTCAGAAGCCCTTAATCATTTGGTTAAAGAAACGCACATTTTTGCAGAAGTAGAACCCCAACAAAAAGAACGGATTATTATGGCGTTAAGAAAATCATTTACCGTTGCCTATATTGGCGATGGGATTAATGATGTATCTGCTATTAACGCTGCTGATGTTGGCATTTCTGTAGAAAATGCTGTAGATGTAGCAAGAGAAGCTGCTGATTTTGTCCTCATGGAAAAAAGCTTAATGGTGTTAGTAGACGGGATAAAAGAAGGTAGAAAAACCTTCGCTAATACTTTAAAATATATTTTTATTAATACGGGTTCTACATTTGGAAATATGTTCAGTGTGGCAATAGCATCTCTGCTATTACCATTTTTGCCAATGTTGCCCAAGCAAATATTATTGATGAATTTTATAACGGATTTTCCATACCTCACAGTTTCCGCTGACAATGTGGACCAAGAGCAATTAGATAAACCGGGGAAGTGGGATCTAAAATTTATTAGAAACTACATGTTAATATTCGGCATTCATAGTTCCATCTTTGATTTAATAACATTCCTCACTCTTTTATATATTTTAAAAGCAAAAGAATCTGCATTTCAAACGGGATGGTTTATAGAATCTATTCTTACAGAATTATTTATTTTATTCATCATCCGAACGCATAAAAATTTTTTTAAAAGCAAACCGGGAAAATACCTGCTTATTTTAAGTGTTGTTGGTTTGGTACTAACACTTGGCTTACCATATCTACCATTTGCTATTAAAATTGGCCTTACTCCCTTGCCACTTATAAGCCTAGCATTAATGTTATTAATTGTTATTTTTTACATCCTAACTGCTGACCTTCTGAAAGTATGGTTTTTCAAAAAATATCATAGTTCCTAAAAATAATTTTACAACCGGACTTAAAATTTCCCGCCTTTTTTTATGGTGCTTAATCATTAGAACTATCCTTAAATAATTTTAGTGGTTTACGAGGTGGGAAATTTAAAAACAAACATTGTTTATGGAAAATATCGGCATATCTATTGTTACGTCTGTCGTACTTGTATATGCAGGTGATTTATTAAAATATTAAAAAATATAATGGCACAATCAAAAAAACCTGAGCCGGCTCCGAAAAAAGCCAATATGCAGGCAACAACCGGTTATCCGGCACCAATACAACTAGCCACCCCAACAGATTTAAAAACTGAAGAAGTAAAAAATGTTGTAAATGCGGTAAACCCTTTAATTGCCGATGCGTTTGCATTGTACGCTAAAACAAAAAATTTTCACTGGCATCTTTGCGGGTCTCATTTTAGAGATTACCATCTAATGTTTGATGAACAGGCTGATGGTATTTTTGAAAGTATAGATATTCTTTCCGAGAGAGTAAGAAAGGTTGGCGGTACCACAATCAGAAGCATTTCTCACATAAGTCAGTTACAAACTATTAAAGATAACAATGATGATTTTGTACCTGCCGATAAAATGATTGCTGAATTGCTAAGCGATAACCTGCATATAGCAAAAAACCAAAGGCAAGCTATTGAAACAACTGAAAAAAACAGGGATACACCAACGAGCAATCTTTTGCAGGATCAACTCGATCAAACAGAGAGAAGAATATGGTTCCTTTATGAGGTTAGCCGTGGTGGAAAGAATGAACTATAAATCGGTTTTGTAATGATAAAATGTATGCACACCTCTATAGGGTAGGAAAAAATTTCTTACCCTATTTTAATCAACAAACGAATCGTTTGGAAAAAGGAAATTCTCAAACTTTTGCTTGGTGTTTTTCAGCATATTCTATTAAATATATTTTATACAATTCTATTTAAAATAATAATTAAAGTTGTCAGGTAAAATATAAAAATGATGTTCTATCTTAATACAAAAAACTTTTTTATATGTTGGTTAAGCGAATAAGTGTTATTGTCTTTTTCCTATTTTTTATTAACCAACTCCATTCACAAGGATTTATTAAAGTTGATGGAAAAGCCATGGTAAAAGAAGATGGTAAAGAAATAATTTTAAAAGGAATGGGTCTTGGTGGTTGGATGCTGCAAGAGCCTTATATGATGCAATTAAGTGGAATAGCAATCAATCAAAGTTCTATCCGATCTAAAATTGCAAACCTGGTTGGGGAAGATAAAACGGCTGTATTTTTTAATGCATGGCTGGCAAATCATTGCCGTAAAGCAGATATAGATTCTTTGGCTGCGTGGGGATTTAATTCTATAAGATTGCCTATGCATTTTAACCTGTTTACGCTTTCAGTAGATAAGGAGCCTGTGGCAGGAAAGAATACATGGATAAGCAAAGGATTTCAATTAACTGATAGTTTGTTAAGCTGGTGCAAAGCTGATAAGATTTATCTTATTCTTGACCTGCATGCTGCACCGGGTGGGCAGGGTAATGATAATGCTATTTCGGACAGAGATTCAACAAAACCCTCGCTTTGGCATAGTGAATTAAACAAACAAAAAACAATTGCACTTTGGAAAAAGTTAGCCGGGCGGTATGCTAATGAACCATGGATTGGTGGGTATGATCTTATCAATGAAACCAATTGGGGTTTTCAAAATACTACTGATAAAAACGGTTGTGCAGAAACTGAAAATGGTTCTTTAAAAAAGTTACTTACTGATATTACAAAAGCAATAAGGGAGGTCGATAAAAAGCATATAATTTTTATTGAAGCCAATTGCTGGGGCAATAATTATAAAGGAATTTTTCCCTTATGGGATAACAATATTGTTGTGAGTTTTCACAAATACTGGAACAATAACGACCAGCAATCCATACAAAGTTTTTTAGATTTTCGGGAAAAGTACAATGTCCCGATATGGTGTGGAGAAACAGGTGAAAACTCTAACGCATGGTTTACTGCGGCTATCCAATTATTTCAAAAAAATAAAATAGGTTGGGCATGGTGGCCATTGAAAAAAATGGGTGTAAGTAATCCATTGCAAATAATGCCTCATAGTGGTTATTATAAGTTGGTAAGTTATTGGAAAGGTGAATCTGCAAAACCCAGTGTTGCTGTTGCCTTTAAAGTTTTAATGCAACTGACAGAAGACATTAAAGCAGAAAATTGTCTTTTTCATAAAGATGTAATTGATACCATGTTCAAGCAAGCTAATACGGAGGAATAAATTCTTTTTAAACATCAAATAAGTAAATAACGGTATTTATCGTTTTAAAACTAAAAACAATAACATGTCCAGCACCAGAACAATAAACCCTGCAAACGGTAAAGAGATAGCAACATATCAACGTATACATGTTGATGTTGTAAAAAGTAAAATTGCGCAGGCAAACGAAGCTTTTACAGCTTGGAAAAAACTTACTTATGCAGAGAGGGCAGTTTATATGGGTGAACTGGCCAATATTTTCGAAAAAAATAAAAATGAATATGCCTTATTGATTACAACGGAAATGGGGAAAACGCTGGAGCAGGCAAAAAAAGAGGTAGAAAAATGTGCGCTTGTCTGCAGATATTATGCTGACAATACTGCCACAATTTTAAAGGATGAAAATGTAGTGACCGAGGCCAGTAAAAGCTATGTTACTTATCAACCAATAGGTGTTGTTTTGGCAGTGATGCCCTGGAACTTTCCTTTTTATCAGGTCATACGTTTTGCTGCCCCCGCAATAATGGCGGGCAATACAGGAGTATTGAAACATGCATCTAACGTACAGGGTTGTGGTTTTGCTTTAGAAGATGCGTTTGCTAAAGCCGGTTTTCCTGCCGGAATATTTACCAACCTAAATGTAGAGGCTGATGATATAAAAGAAATTATTGAAGATAAAAATATTGTAGCTGTAACCCTTACGGGAAGCGACTCGACAGGCAGATCTGTTGCATCTATTGCTGGTCAAAATCTTAAAAAAACTGTTATGGAACTGGGAGGCAGCGATGCATATATTATTTTGGAAGATGCTGATTTGGATAAGGCTGCTGAGATGGCCACTTTTGGCAGGTTACAAAATAACGGACAAACCTGTATTGCTGCTAAACGTTTTATAGTATTAGAAGAAATTTACGATAAATTTTTAAAGCTCTTTACACAAAAAATGAAGGCTGCAAAAATGGGCGACCCAACAGCTGCAGATACTTTTTACGGTCCTATGGCTAGAATTGATTTAAGAGAGGAATTACACAAACAGGTAAAGAAAACAATTAAAGAAGGTGGAAGATTAATTATAGGTGGAGAAATACCGGAAGGTGACAGTGCTTATTATCCCGCAACTATTATTGCAGATGTAAAATCCGGAATGACAGGATTTGATGAGGAACTTTTTGGTCCGGTTGCCTGTGTAATAAAGGCTATGGACGAAGCAGACGCTATTGAACTTGCTAACCAATCTCAATTCGGCTTAGGCTCAGGTGTATTTACAGGCAATAAAGAACGTGGCGAAAGTGTGGCAAGGCAACTGGAAGCAGGAAGCAGCTTTGTAAATAAGCTGGTAGTATCTGACCCCCGGCTACCGTTTGGCGGGGTAAAAAACAGTGGCTATGGCAGAGAACTTTCAGGCTATGGCATTAAAGAATTTGTGAACATAAAATCTATTTGGATTGATTAAAAACGGCATCATTTTTTCCGTAATTTTTGTTTTCACTTTATAGATTTCTTAAGAAAATATTTTATTAGTTCACCGTTATATTGCTTCTTTAATTACATCCTTATAAACATTAAAAAGAATAAAGCA
>JANLVW010000628.1:0-1550 GCA_031364205.1 Ferruginibacter sp. | reverse complement strand
ACCGTTTTTGGAACTGGCACGTTCATTTTGGTTGATAAACAATTGTTGAAAAATTTTTCATCAGCACTACACCAAAATGGATTATTTATAACTGCGGTACCACACAATGCAGCATTTTTAAGGTATGCACGATAAAACGGTACATCCTGAGAAATTCTGTCAATTATAACAGCGTAACCGCTGCTTTCTCCCTGCATAACTTTATCAATACGCACAGGTTCTGCAATTATGCCATCAATATTTTTGCTGTTAACCCTCTCTATAAATGCTTCCGGGAAACTCCTTTCCTTACCGTGTAAAATGCCAATTTTTTTCATATTTATAGTTTGTGGTTAAATTAAAACGGAGTGTAATTATTTTTATCAAATATATTTTTTAAGGGGCATAAAAACAAATTATGTTTTAATGAGCAGACTCATGTTATGTTTAATATCCTTTCGCTATTTTTGACTTTTATGCCTCTTCAAAATATTACAGATATTATTACCGATAATTATATTGTTGATTCCATTTTTTTAAACAGAAAAGTAACTGTTGATTGTTATTATTCGGCAGATTATTTTAGTCATCCTCTTATAAGTTTATTACTTGTAAATGATGGTCAGGATTTAAGGACAATGCGGTTTAAAAATATTTTAGAAACAGTGTATTGTAGCGGCAATATTGAACCAGTTTTTTGTGTAGGTATGCATTGTGCTTCGGACAGAAAAAACGAATACGGTACTGCCAATATATTAGATTACAAAGGCCGCGGTGCCAAAGCAGCTTTATACACGCAATTTGTAATGGAAGAGCTGATTCCCTTTATTAGAATCACTTACAACATCATCTCATTTAAAGAAAAATCTTTTGCAGGTTTTTCTCTGGGTGGTTTGTGTGCCTTGGATATTGTTTGGAACCATCCACATGAATTTTTTAAAGTAGGCGTGTTCAGCGGCTCGCTTTGGTGGCGTGACAAAGACCAGGATGATGATGATTTTAATGAAAATACTGACATAATTATGCAGAGGCAGGTAAGAGAAGGTAACTATTATCCCTGGCTAAAATTCTTTTTTGAAGTAGGCACGCAAGATGAGACGGCGGATAGAAACAACAACGGTATAATAGATTCTATTGACGATGCTCTTGGCTTAATTAACGAACTAAAAAACAAAGGCTATAATGCTGAAAGTATTAAATATTTTGAAATGAAAGACGGCAGGCATGATGTGCCAACATGGGCAGAAGCATTTCCGAAATTTCTGGAGTGGGGTTGGGGTAAAAAATAAAGAGTAATAATTTATATAAAAAATGGTCAGTTTCTTTTAATTTTATTTTCTGCATTTAATATTGTCGGACAAATTTTTTAGAATTGATTCTAATGTGTTTCAATTTTATAAAACAATCAAAAAGCAGCTTTTTAGGCTGCTTTTCTCCTTATGTTTTGCGCTGTTGCTAATAATTCCCATTCTACTGCTACTTTTTCTTTACCTCTTAGCATAAAACGTTTAAACCCGTGTTTTTGCTTTATGTTTCCAAAAATAGTTTCTACATCCCAACATCGTTTTTTG